>JBALUX010000018.1:0-34316 GCA_036963725.1 Parasphingorhabdus sp.
GTTTGGCCAGTTCGACAATGCGCTCGAGCGCTTTCAGCGGATTGCCCTCCGAACCTAGATCGAGCGCGATCAAATTGGTTTTGCCATTGGGCAGAACCGCGACCGGTGGCGGGTTGTCACCAAAATGGCCACCCTGGTGCAATTCGGTCAACGCCGCCTGCACCGTGCCGTCACCGCCATTGATGACCAGCACTTTCGGCTTCACCCGGGCTATGGTTTCCAGCGCCTTGGCGATTTCATCAACATGATCCACCTCATAGTGAAAAACATCGCTGTTCTTGACGCAATAAGAGCGCACTTCCGGCAAAATTGCCCGATTTCCGGTCGAGTTCGGATTGGAAAGAAGTGCGACATTTGCCATGAATTAGCCCCAAATTGTCCGGCGTGCCCGGTGCATCACATATATTTCATTGTGATGCGGATGGATTTAACCTCATTGCCGATCGCAAATTTGGTTTTCTTGTAGCTTGGCTTGCCAAGGTTGAAGATGTTGATGCTCGGATTGTTCGACATGCCGCCACCGTCGCTGGTCAGGTCTGTCTTTCCGTTACCGTTAAGATCATGACGCACGGCAATCGCATATTCGCCGGCCTGGCTGAACGGCAGGCAGAAGGTCATGTTTTTCGCGCTGACGGGGACTTCGATACGGGACAACCAGGCACCGCTTTTCAGCCATTCGTCCTTGGTACCGCGATAGCTCTGGACGCGGACCCTTCCGGTGGTTTCCTTCAGGCCTTCAATTTCCACCCTGACAGCAGGGCCTTTGCCCGACTGGCAACGGCGCATGTCATTGGGTATCTCGCGGCCTCCAGCAAAGGCGGGGGCAGAAGATAGCAAAATAGTGGTCGATAATGCGATGGATGCCGCAAATTTCAACATGACGTAGTAACTCCTAGTCGTTATACCCGCGCCATTACTCCGGCACGGACAAGAATCAGCCCCCCGATCTACCGATTGTTATGGATTTGATTTGCGGCGAAAACATGGTGAGAGGGAGACAACAAGTTGAAACTGCTGACTTCCACTGATCGCTATCTGGCAAAATTGATCGCCGTGCCTCTGTTCAGCACATTGGTCATTGCGGCGATGCTGCTGGTGCTGGAAAAAATGCTGCGTCTTTTCGATTTTGTCGCGGCAGAAGGCGGCCCTGTCAGCGTGGTTTGGCGGATGCTGGCCAATCTCATTCCCGAATATCTTTCTCTCGGCATACCGATCGGCTTGCTGCTGGGTATCCTGCTGGCCTTTCGACAGCTTGCGCTCAGCTCGGAACTCGATGTTTTCCGTGCCGTTGGCCAGGGGTACGGGCGACTGCTCCGGGTGCCTTATATATTCACAATCGCCTTGATGCTCGTCAATCTGGCGCTGGTCGGTTTCATCCAGCCGCTGTCCCGCTATTATTATGAAGAACTCCGCTTCGAATTGCGGTCGGGAGCGCTCGGTGCTTCGATCAAGGTCGGCGAATTCACCAATCTGGGCAGCCGGATGACCCTGCGTATCGAGGAAAGCCGCGACAACGGGACCAAATTGAGCGGAATGTTTGTCCGCGCCGAGAATAAAAAGGGCCAGACCGTCTCGGTCACGGCGAAACATGGCCAGTTTCTTGCAACCGACGATCCCGACACAATCATCTTGCGGCTGACCGATGGCGTGCTGGTCCATGATGCCCCGAACTACGAGAAACCGCGGATATTGAGTTTCAGCAACCATGATTTGCCGATCGATTTGCCCGACATCGAAAGCTTTCGCTCGCGCGGTGGCAAGGATCTGGAATATACGATACCGGAGCTGGTCCGGGTCGGACAGGACGAAAACCGCCCGGTTGCCGAACGCAATGAAAGCCGGGCCAATTTCCACTTTCGCATGGTCGAGGTGGTGATGATGTTATTGCTGCCGCTATTGGCGGTCGCGCTGGCGGTTCCCCCGAAACGCTCCAGCTCCGCGCTTGGCGTTTTTCTGTCGATCATCATGATTGTGACCTATCACAAGGTCAACGAATATGGCGAGGATGTCGGGGCGCTCGGGCTAGTTGACCCGATCATAGCCTTGTGGCTGCCCTTCTGTCTGTTCGCCGCGCTGATCATGTGGATGTATCATGTTGCAGCCCATGTTCCCGGCGGCCAGCCGATCGGCGCGCTGGAAAAAGCATTCTCCAAATTCGGAGGCGTTTTCAAGGGCCTGCTGAATTTCAATCGCAAACGCGCGTTGATGAAGGAATAGCCGGATATGGACTTTTTCCCCTCCCGGACACTGGCTATCTATATGGCGAAAATGTTCATCGTCCGGACGCTGGCGGTGCTCGCATTGCTGGTACTGGTGCTGCAGGCGCTCGACCTGCTCGGCGAGAGTGGCAAGATCATGGCCTATCAGGGCAATGGCGAAGCCGAGCTCTGGACCTATGTTTCCCTGCGGGCGCCGCAGCTCGTGGCGCGTTTTCTGCCTTTTTCCGTGCTGCTCGGAACGATCATCACCCTCGCCACCCTGAACCAGAATAGCGAAGTCATCTCGATGAAGGCCGGCGGCCTGTCAGCCCACCAGATTCTCGCGCCGTTGATCGTCACCAGCATGGGCGTTGCGCTGGTCTCCTTCGTGTTCAACGAAACAATTGTCGCCCCCTCCACCGCCCGATTGTCGCAATGGGAGAAAGTCGAGTTCGGCCCGATTCCGGCGGAGAGCAACGTCCGCACCAATGTATGGGTGAAGGATGGCAATAATCTGATCAACGCGCGAACGGTGACCGGGCGCGGCAATGATGTCGTATTGCAAGACATCACCATCTACAATCGCACCGAGAACGGACTGAAAAGCCTGATGCAGGGCAATGAAGCCCGGTTCACGGACAAGGGCTGGAAACTTACAGACGTCACCCAGTTTGATGTCAGTAGCGGAACCGAAGAAAAGAAAGCCGAGATACTGGTCGGTGATTCCATCCGGCCGGACCAGTTCACGCTGACCAATGTCGATGCGGATAGCCTGTCGATTTTTGCACTGCACACAGCCATTGGTGAACTCGAGCGTGCGGGTCGCCCGACGATGAGTCTGAAGGCCGGATGGTGGCACAAGATTTCCGGACCGATGTCGTCGATCCTGATGCCGTTGCTCGGGGCTGTCGCCGCTTTCGGTCTGGCCCGGTCCGGACAATTGTTCCTGCGCGCCGTGATCGGCATGGCGCTCGGCTTCGCCTATTTCGTTGCCGATAATTTCGCGCTGGCGATGGGCAATATCGGGGCTTATCCGACTTTATTGGCGGCTTGGGCCCCGTTCATGCTATTTTTCCTGATCGGCGAGACGGTGCTGATCCGGACCGAGGAATAGCCGCTTCAGTTTCTGCCGGCGCTGCCGCGCACAAGTCCCGTGATCAGGGTCCACAGACTGTCATGATCCGCCCGGTAGAATTTCGAATCGGTCGGCAGTTCAGCCGCGATACGCCGGTGCGCCTCACCAAGACTGTGATAGGGAACACCCGGCAGCAGATGGTGCAACGCGTGATAGCGCAGCCCCACCGGCGCCCATAAAGCAGGCAAGGTCGCTGGCGGCGGCACGTTGACACTGTCGAGATACTGGCCGGTCACGCTCATTTCCTGACCGTCATTCTCCCAGAGATGCGCGACCAGCGTGCGGATCTGGTTGAGCACGACGCTGCCCGACATCACGCCGAGGAAGATCAGAAAAGCGCGCATCGGAATAACGTCGGTCGCAACCATGGCCAGCAGGGTAATAGCCCAGATGCTCGCGCCAATTTCGCAAGCGAGCCAGCGCCGTTTTAGGTCGCCTTCGGGCGGCTTGCGGCGAAAGTCGGGATTAATGATCAGACCGGAATAGCGTTCGACCACAATCCTGCGCAGCGGCGGAATGATCGCGGACAGCGGCGATAATATTGCGTAGCGGAACAGGAGCGCCACGGGCGCCAGCGCCGCAACAATCACGAATAATGGCACCGACCAGGGCTTCATCAGCGCCAGCGGCAAATATTCCGGATCCTCAACCGTACCATATTTCTTGGTCCGGTGATGGATGCTGTGAATACCTTCATACATGAACGACGGAATCAGCATCGGCACCCCGAACAAGGCGTTCCAGGCAAAATGAAAGCCGGGCAACGCATTGCGTCGGACATGGGTCAATTCGTGAATGAAGCTGCCAGCGCGATAGAGCGCGAGAACCGCAATCAAGCCAAAGACAATCGCGAGAATAGTGGACTGGCTGACAATCGCACCGGCGAGGGAGCCGTAGCCGACAATCACAGATGCCAGAAAATCAGCCCAGTAAATTGCGGCCTTGGGCGTGTTGAGATCACGCGTAACCTTGGCCGCGGTGCGGATCAGTTCGACATCTTCGGGCACCGGCACAGCTGCATTGATACGGCGCGGGTCTGCCGCAGCCGTTGGCGTATTTTTCGGAGAGATGGTTGTCGTACTCATAAACACCTGCATAATTGTTGGATGGCCTAGAGCAACATATCGTGGCGACATCATGGCAAGGACAAGACCGCAATGGCGCGCCTGCCCTTGACATTGCGTCGCGATTAACGCCACAGCCAGCCGCAAATATAGAAGGATCAAATATGGTGGCCACTCAGGATATAGTCGTAGAACCTGTCACTACCAAGGCCCAGACCAAGCAGTTCATCGATATTGCTTACAAGCTCAACGCCTATGACCCGCATTGGGTTCCGCCGCTTAAATCCGAAATGGCCAATCTGATCACGCCCGGAAAGAACCCGTTTTTCGACCATGCCAGGGTCCAGTTTTTTCTCGCCCGTCGGCAAGGCAAAGTGGTTGGCAGGATCAGCGCCCATATTGACGAATTGGCACTGCAACAGCCGCCGGAACAAGGCATGGGACCGGGAACCGGCAATTGGGGCTGGATGGAAGCCACCGACGAAGCGGTAATGCATGCCCTGATCCACGCTGCCGAAGCCTGGCTGAAGAACGAGGGCATGACCCGGGTTCTGGCGCCGATCAGCATGTCGGTCTGGGAAGAGCCGGGTCTGTTGACGCAGGGCCACGATCATAGTCCGATGATCCTGATGGGCCATCACAATGCCGCCTATCAGGGCTGGATCGAAAGTCTCGGCTATACAGTCGCCAAGCGGCTGGTAACCTATCATCTTCCGGTCGAGGACGGTTTCCCCGAACTGGTCAAGCGGATCGTTGCCTCGGGCGAGCGCAACAAACGACTGACCATCCGCCGGGTAGACAAGAAACATTTCAACCGGGATGCCGCGATCATCATGAATTTGCTAAACGATGCCTGGTCCAAAAACTGGGGGTTTGTCCCGATGACCGATCGCGAAATCGCCCATGCTGGCAAGAGCCTGAAGCCTATCGTCCACGAACATCTGATCCGCATTGCCGAACTGGAAGGCGAACCCGTCGCGTTCATGATGACATTGCCGGATATGAACGAAGTGCTCAAAACCATGAAGGGCTCGCTGTGGCCGTTCGGCTGGGCGAAGCTGCTATGGTGGCTGAAATTCCCCAAATCCAATTCGATGCGGGTGCCCCTGATGGGGGTAAAGAAAGAGCTGCAAAACAGCCGGCTGGCCAGCCAGATGGTGTTCATGCTGATCGAATATATCCGCCGCGATGCAAAGCTGCACTTTGGCACCAAACGCGCTGAAATAGGCTGGATATTGGAAGATAATCAGGGGATGGTGGCGATTGCAGAAGCAATTGAAGCGACGATCAACCGCGAATATCTGATCTACGAAAAGCCGATCACTTAAGCAAAACCGCGATTAATCGCCGAAAGGCGCCTTAGAAATCCAGATCGACCCAGGCCGGCGTGTGATCGCTGGCCTTCTCCCGGCCGCGATATTCCTTGTCGACACCGCAACTTTCAAGGCGGTCCGCAGCCAGCGGGCTAAGCAGCAGATGATCGATGCGAAAGCCCTGATCGCGCTGCCAACCGCCGCTGCGATAGTCCCAGTAAGTCCAGATATTGCCAGCCGGATAGGTGACACCCAGAGCATCGGTCCAGCCGTCATTCAATATGCGCCGATAGCCCTCACGGCTTTCCGGCTGCATCAACGCGTCATTCTGCATCGCCTTGACCGAATAGACGTCATTGTCGCGTGGAATGACATTATAGTCGCCAGCCAGCACCGCCGGCACTTCCTCGGCCCAAATCTCCGCAGCCCGCTCGCGCAGACGCTTCATCCAGCGCAGCTTGAAATCGAATTTGGGTCCGGGATGAGGATTGCCGTTCGGCAGATAGATGCTGGAGACGCGGACTTTCGAACCGTCCTTGGCGCTGATATTGGCTTCGATATAGCGGCTATGCTCGTCTTCCGGTTCGCCATCGAGGCCACGCTTGACCTCTTCCGGCACCTGATCACGCGCCAAAATGGCAACGCCGTTGAAGCTCTTCTGGCCATGCCAGATCGCGCCATAGCCAATTTCTTCGAACTTGTCGGCGGGGAAGCCCTCGTCCTGCGTCTTGATTTCCTGCAGACAGGCAACATCCGGCCTGGTCTCTTCGAGCCATTCCAGCAATCGCGGCAGGCGCGCCTTGATGCCGTTGATATTGTAGCTGGCTATTTTCACTTAAACAGAGAAGCTGGAGCCGCAACCGCATCCAGACGCAGCATTGGGATTGGTAACCTGAAAGGCGCTGCCGCCCAGCGACTCGACAAAGTCGACGGCGCTACCACGCACCAGATCGAGGCTGATTTCGTCGACGACCAGCGTTACGCCGGCTTCCTCGACCGCGATATCATCCGCTTCGATGCCGTCGGCAAGGCCGAAACGATATTGAAATCCGGAACAGCCTCCGCCCTCGACCGCAAGCCGCAATATGGCTGCTTTGCCCTGTTTTTCGGCAATGGCAGCCACGCGTTTCGCGGCATTGGGGGTCAGGATTATATCCTGCTCGAGAGTGGTGAGGGCCTGGTTCATATTATCAAGATAGGGAGAATCAAAAGGAGCGGCAAGCCTTAAGCTCAAACCGCTCCCTTATGCACCCTCTCCCAAAGGTGTAAAATCGATCTTATTCGGCTGGGCCGCCCAATGCAACGCCGGAATTCAGCTTCTGCGCGATCAGGAAATCATTGGATTGCATGAATGGGATAGGATTGACCGCTTCGCCGGCAATCCGCACTTCATAGTGCAAGTGGCTGCCAGTGGAACGACCGGTCGAACCCATGAAGCCGATCAGGTCGCCGCTCTTGACGCGCGCGTTCGCTTCAACATTGAGCCGCGACATATGGCCATAACGGGTCTGGATGCCATTGCCGTGGTTGATTTCGATATATTTGCCATAGCCGTTCACCCATTGGGCGCGGCCGATGATGCCGTCAGCTGTTGCATAAATGGGAGTGCCGATCGGTCCGGCCATATCGAGGCCCTTGTGATTGGCGCGGCGACCTTTGAAAGGGTCGGAACGGAAACCGTAAGAACTGGTCAGCGTGAAATCTTTCACCGGCTTTCTTGAAGGAATGGTGAGTTTCACCGCTTCAATCTTGCCCTGGCCGCTCCAGTTGTTGAAAATCATCTTGAATGCGGGGTCCGCTTCGCCAAGAGCGCTTTCGGCTGCCTGGCTCTTCAACACATCGACAGGGATGCTGGCTTCTGCGGCTGCTTCGGCTGACGCGGCGGTGGAAAAAATCATTGCCGATCCGAGAAAAGCAATGGCTGTGATCTTGCTCACAGATTTCTTAAACAAAACTACTATGTTTTCGGTCATATAATGATCGAACCTTTATTTGCGACCCATGAAATCCATGGCGTGAATTTTGTGGCGGAACCTTCGCCCCCGTTGTGCGTTTACGGGTGTAAATTCATTCGGGTTAATTATTCAACACCATAATAATATTCTTGGGTCAGACCGGCTGCTTGGCGCGCTGAGTCGTTAAATGGAGGCTTCAACCCGCCTTTGAAGTGGGTTTTTACAAGATGTTTCCAATGGTCGTGCGGGGCCCGACTGTCTCTTTCGCAGGCATATTCGAACCATTTCGTGCCGAAAGAAACGTGGCAAATTTCATCATTATAGATTCGATGTAACACCTTTGCTGTCAGTTCATCGCCCTGTCTTTTGAAACGCTCGACTGTTTCCAGGGTCACGTCCAGGCCCCTCGCTTCGAGCACCATCGGAACGATGGCGAGACGCGCCGAAGCATCATAGGCGGTATTTTTTGCGCTATCCCAGAGGCCATCATGGGCGGGCAGCGCGCCATAATGACTGTCCTGATCCCGCAATCTGCGATCCAGCAAAGCGAAATGCATCGCTTCTTCCGCACCGACCCGCATCCAGTCATCTGTGAATTCTCGCGGAAATTCTGCGCCGAAGCGCCCGATCATGTCGAACGCGAGATCGATCGCGACAAATTCTATATGCGCGAGCGCATGGATCAGCGCGACCCGTCTCGGCACCGATGTCCCCTTGCCCCGTCGCGGCATGTCGCGGGGTCGCATCAAAACCGGCTGGTCGGGACGCGCAGGCGTCTCCGGCATGGTCCCGCCAAAATCGTGGGTAAGCCGCCCCAACCGCCATTCCCGCGCAGCATGACGCGCGGCCATCACCTTGGCGGTGGGATCAGCGGTCTGAAGCACGCGCAGAACGGCTGCGCCTACAGTGAACTGTTCGGTCATTTTGAAGGGTTTATACCGCCTGCACCGCAGCCAGAACCTCTTCCGCATGACCCTTGACCTTCACTTTCGGCCAGGATTTGAGGACCGTGCCGTCAGGACCGATCAAAAATGTCGAACGGATGATCCCCATATAGGTTTTGCCGTACATTTTCTTTTCCGCCCAGACGCCGATTTTCTCGAGAAAATCCGTGCTTTCGTCGGACGCGATATCGACGGTCAATTCCTGCTTGGTGATGAAGTTCTGCTGCCGTTTTGGCGAATCGGCAGACATGCCTAATACGGTAGCACCGGCTTTCTCGAATTCCGGCAACAGCGCGGAAAAATCCTTCGATTCCGTAGTGCAGCCCGGCGTGCTGGCTTTGGGATAGAAAAATAACACCAGTTTCTTGCCGGCATAATCGGAAATTTTTACCGGGCTGCCATCCGGCGCCACCAGTTCCATATCCGGAATTTTATCGCCCACATCGATCATATTATATCTCCTAATATTTCATCGGGATCCGGCCGCAAGTGCCTGTTCCACTCGTCAATAACGCATTGCCGCGCCTGATCATAGCCGTCGAGCAGCGCGTCCCAGCTTTCCTGTCCTGCGGCTTTGGCGATCAAGGCCCGGCTGGTTTCCGGCGGAAAGTCGCAATCCGGAGACACCAGGCGCAGGGCCACCAGCAAACGCGTCATCAACTCATGCGCGGTGATCATATCCTCACCCAGATGACCCGCGGCGACGAGCGCACGCACCGCTTTGCCGAGCTGCGGATAGAGCGCCTCACCGGTTTTCAGCTGCAGGAAGTGGACGATAAACTCCCAGTCGACCAGTCCGCCTTCCATCATCTTGGTATCAAGCGGACCCTTGGGCGGCTTGTGCTCGACAATATCGAGCCGCATCTTCCGCACCGCCTTGCGCAATTCCTCCGGTTCGCGCTCCTTGCGCAAGACTTCACGAATCTTCTGTTCCAGTTCGGCGCGGTTTGCTTTGTCGCCATAGACCGGTCGCGCCCGGGTCAAAGCCATATGCTCCCAGGTCCAGGCGCTTTCCCGCTGATATTTGTAAAAGCTCTCAAGGGTCACCGCCAATGGCCCCTGGGTTCCGGATGGCCGCAGCCTCGTATCCACTTCATAGAGCGGTCCGGCGGCGGTCGGCACCGAAAGCGCCGTCACGATCCGCGCGGTCAGCCGGTTATAATATTGGGTAGCCCCCAATGATCTGTTGCCGTCGGACTCGGCGCTATGATCGCCGCTGAACAGGAAGATCAGATCCAGATCCGAGGCATGGGTCAAGGCCTCCCCGCCTAGCCGGCCCAGCGCCAGAATCAGCAGCGTGCAGCCGGGGACCTTTCCGTGCGTCTCTTCAAATTCCTTGATTGTCGCGTCGGTCAGCACCTGGATCGCCGCTTCCGCCACCCGGGCATAGCCTGCCGATATAGCCAGCGCATCATGATGCCCCTCGATCAGCTGGACCCCCAGAGCAAAGCGTTTTTCACCGACGCGGGCCCGCACCCGGTCGAGCAGCATCTGATAATCATCGCCCTGTTCCATCCGGGCGAATTGTTCCGCAAGCTCATCCACCGATGGAGGCAGGTCTAACGCCGTCGCATCGATCAGACCGTCGAATAATTCCGCGCGTTGCGCCAAAGCATCGGCCAGCACTGGCGCATGGCTGAGGATCTTGCCGAGCAAATCGAGCAATGCCGGCCGCGCTTCCAATATCCGGAAGAAATTAATCGCAGTCGGCAACTTGTCGATCAGGCTGTCGAGCCGGGCCAGCGCCTTTGTCGAATTTGGTGCGGTTGCGATCGCATCGACCAGATCGGGCAATATGGCTTCAAAGGATTCCTGCGCCGCAGCGGACCGCAGCGCTGTAACCTTGCCGCTCCGCCAGCGCTTGATCGCCTGCAGAAAACTGTCGCCTTCAAGCAAATTTTTGCTGGCGATTACAGCGGTCAGCTTCTCTTCATCAGTCGGCAGACGTCTGTCATCTTCCGGTTCGATCAGATCATCATAAATATTGCCAACTGCATCGACATGCGGGGCAAGCAGGTCGAGCAATTGCTGGCCGGTTTTCAATCCGTGCAGCCGCGCCACCCGGTCTAGATCCGCTTCAGCATCGGGCAGGCTGTGGGTTTGCTGGTCATTGACCATCTGCAGCCGGTGTTCGATGACCCGGTAAAGTTCGTAGGACTCGCTCAGCACCCGCGCTTTCTCGCCATCGATCCGTCCGGCCTTTACCAGCGCCGCCAGCGCATCGCGCGTCGCCGGTGCGCGCAAATCCGGTTGCCGGCCGCCAAAGATCAGCTGGTGCATCTGCGCATAAAATTCCGTCTCGCGAATCCCGCCGCGCCCGCGCTTCAGATCAAAGCCCGGTCCGAATTTCTGACCCGCGGCATAATGATCGCGGATCTGCGCGGTGACCGAGCCGATATTCTTGATCGCACCATAGTCCAGCGACCGCCGCCAGATGAACGGATTGATCGTTTCGAGGAAATACTGCCCCAGCCCGGGGTCACCGGCGGCGGCCCGCGAACGGATATAGGCCGCCTGCTCCCACGCCAGCGCGCTCGATTCATAATAGCTGATCGCCGCTTCGACCGGCAGCGCCACCGGGCTCACTTCCGGCGACGGCCGCAGCCGCATATCGACCCGGAAAACATAGCCGTCGGCGTCGCGGGCATTGAGCGCTTCGACCAGCTGCTGGCCGATCCGCCGCGCTGCGTCACTCGGGTCTTCCCTGCCGCGCACCGGAATTTTGTCCGGATCGTAGATGAAGATCGGATCGATATCCGACGAATAGTTGAGTTCGCGGCTGCCGTGCTTGCCGAGGCCAATGATCGAAAAGCCCTCCAGCGGCGCATCGGGATAGCGGGTCGCATATATATCGGCCAAAGCCTCATCCAGCGCCCGGTCAGCGAAATCCGAAAGGCGCGTGATGACATCGGTCAGCGACAATTGCCCGGCCAGATCGCCAATGGCCAGTGTCAACGCAAGGGCCCGCTTTTCCCGCCGCAATTTCTGCCGGACATTTTCGGCGCCTTCTCCCGCGCTGCCCACATATTCCAGCGCCGCATCGAGATTTTCTGCGGCGAGCAAGTCGGTCAGTTCGGGCAGTATCTGCATCGCCATCCCGAGATAAGGCGCATTGTCGCGCGCGCGGTCCAGCGCATCCTGCAGACTCGTCTTTTCCGGCAGCCCGATGATCATGGGTTCAGATAGGCGCTGCGGAATTTTTTGGCAAAATCGGTAAATGTGCCCTCTGCGATTGCCGCCCGCATACCCGCCATCAGCGATTGATAATAAGCAATATTATGCTCGGTCATCAGCATCGCGCCCAATATCTCCTTCGCGCGGATGAGATGGTGCAGATAGGCCCGGCTGTGGTTCTGGCAGACCGCACATTCGCAGCTTTCATCCAGCGGTGCCAGATCCTCGGCAAATTTGGCGTTGCGGATATTGAGCGCGCCCTGCGCGGTAAACGCCTGGCCATTGCGGCCAGACCGGCTGGGCAGCACGCAGTCGAACATGTCGACGCCGCGCTCGACCGCCCCGACGAGATCGTCCGGCTTGCCGACACCCATCAGATAGCGCGGCTTGTCGGCGGGCAATTGGCCCGGCGCATAGTCGAGCACGTCGAACATCGCTTCCTGCCCCTCGCCGACCGCAAGGCCGCCGATAGCATAGCCGTCAAATCCGATTTCAATCAAAGCCTCTGCCGATGCCGCGCGCATCTCCTTGTCGAGCGATCCCTGCTGGATCCCGAATAAGGCCGCTCTCGAAGCATGTTCCTTGCCGCTATCAAAACCGTCCCGCGACCGCTTGGCCCAGCGCATTGATCGCTCCATCGATGCCTGCGCTTCCTCGCGGGTCGCACCATTTTTCGTACATTCGTCGAACGCCATGACGATATCGCTGCCGAGCAGCCGCTGGATTTCCATCGACCGTTCGGGCGTCAGCATGTGGCGCGAGCCGTCCAGATGGCTCTGGAATTCCACGCCCTTTTCGCTGAGCTTGGTCAGCTCCGACAGGCTCATCACCTGATAGCCGCCGCTGTCGGTCAGGATCGGCCGATCCCAGTTCATGAACTTGTGCAGACCGCCAAGCCGCGCCACCCGTTCCGCTCCCGGGCGCAGCATCAGATGATAGGTGTTACCGAGAATGATATCAGCGCCGGTCGCGCGCACGGTTTCCGGCTTCATCGCCTTGACCGTGGCCGCCGTGCCCACCGGCATGAACGCAGGCGTGCGAATATCGCCGCGCATCATGCTGATTGTGCCGGTCCGTGCCTTGCCGTCGGTTGCGGCGATGGAAAAGGAAAAGCGCTCAGCCATGCAAATGCCCGATTTCTGCTACGAGACCAGATTTTACGGCCTCGATTTTGTGTTTTTCAGTTGTTGGTGTAACCAATGGTCCGTCCTGTTCGAATATTTCAACATCTGTGCAGGATGGGCGCAGATTCTCAAAGACCTAAATCGGGAGTATTTTATGACAAAAGCAACAACACTTGGTTCCGCAGCGACCGCACTGATCGCGGCAGCCGCTCTTTCCGCCTGTTCCGGCGGCAGCAACGAAGCAGCCAGCGAAGGCGCTGAAACGGCAAGCGGCGAAGTGACCGAAGTCGCGGCAGCGGACCAGGAAAAATGCTACGGCATTGCCTTGGCCGGTGAAAATGACTGCAAGGCTGGCGAAGGCACAAGCTGTGCCGGTACGTCCGTGGTCGACTATCAGGGCAATGCCTGGAAAAACACCGACGCCGGTGATTGCGAAGCTATGGGCGGATCGCTTACCGAAGTTGCTGACAACGACCCACCGGTCGCTCCAGCGGCGGCTCCTGCCGAAGGCTAGGCCTTCCGGGATGTGAACCAAAAAAAGGGCGGCTCGATTGAGCCGCCCTTTTTGTTCGAGGCGTATTGCTATTGGAGCGTCCCGCCAAATTGTAGCTTGCCGGGAACGCTCCCGTTTAGCTTGGCAAACCGCTGATCGATTTCACTTCCATGAAATCTCTCAGGCCATAGACACCGCCTTCACGACCGTTGCCGGACTGTTTATAGCCGCCAAAGGGCAGACCGGGAGCTGGTCCCCAATTGTTGACGATGACCATGCCGGCCTTCAATTGCGGCGCAACCGCGACGGCTGCCTCGGGATCGCCTGAAATCACCGCAGAGAGACCATATTCGGTGTCATTCGCAATCTCGATTGCTTCGTCGAGATTATCGTAGCTCATCAGCGTCACCACCGGACCGAATACCTCTTCCTTGGCAATCCGCATATTCGGCGTCACGCCGCTGAACAGTGTCGGCTTGATATAATAGCCGCGGTTCACATTGGCAGGCAGGTCGGTGCCGCCGGTTTCCAGCGTGGCACCTTCGTCAATCGCCGACTGGATCAGATCCTGGATCTTGCCAAATTGCGCCTTGTTCACAACCGGCCCCATATGTCCGCCTTCGACGGTCGGGTCACCGACTTCCTGACTCTCGACGATTTTCTTGACCACGGCGATGGCCTCGCTGTTCTGGTCCTTGTGCACCAATACGCGGGTTGGCGCGATGCAGCTCTGGCCGCTGTTGACCATCACCCCGGCAATAGTCGGTGGCAGGACTTCTTCCAGCTTGGCGCCGGGCAGCACCAGATTGGGTGACTTGCCGCCCAGTTCCTGATGCACGCGCTTGACCGTATCGGCAGCCGCTTTCGCGACCAAGATACCGGCGCGGGTCGAGCCGGTGAAGCTGACCATATCGACATCGGGGTGCGAGGAAATCGCCGCACCAACGGTCGGGCCGTCACCCTGCACCAGATTGAATACGCCCGGCGGAACGCCTGCTGCATCCATCACTTCGGCTAGAATGGCGGCGCTGCCAGGGCATTCTTCGGATGGTTTCAACACCATCGTATTGCCACCCGCCAGAGCCGGAGCGACTTTCAATGTGATCTGGTTCAAAGGCCAGTTCCACGGAGTGATCATGCCGACCACACCAATCGGCTCATAGGCGATCATATTGGCGCCGACCTTTTCGGAAAATTCGAAATTCTTCAAAGCTTCCAGCGTGCCCAGGAAGCCGCCGAGACCGGCTGGCGCTTGCGCGGCGTTGCCCAGACTGACCGGCGCGCCCATTTCAACCGCCAGAGAGGCGGCGATATCGGGCATGCGCTTTTTATATTCTTCGATGATCCGCTCGAGCAGAGCCAGCCGCTCTTCGCGGGAGGTCTGGCTGAAAGTCTTGAATGCGGTCTTCGCTGCAGCAACCGCGGCATCGACATCGGCCTTGGTACCCAGCACGATCTTCGTGCCCGGCTCTTCGGTTGCCGGATTGATGACCTGATGCGGCGTACCGCCGATAGAATCGACCCATTGGCCGTTGATGTAATTTTGCTCGTAGCTATCCATTGTCATCTCTCCGTTTCGAAACTTTTATATTCTCGGCAATCATGCCCTGATTCGGCTCGCGAATCCACTAGCAACAAGGCCAGCCAGATCTATCGCTTCGGCAGCAACAGACTGGAATCGCCATAGCTGTAGAATCGATAGCCATTGGCGACCGCATGGGCGTAAACCTCTTGCATCGTCTCCATCCCCATCAGCGCACTGACCAGCATGAACAGAGTGGATTTGGGCAGGTGGAAATTGGTCATCAGGCCGTCGATCGCCCGGAATTTGTAGCCAGGCGTAATAAAGATATCGGTATCGCCTTCGAACGGGCGGATGATGCCGTCTTCGCCTGTCGCGCTTTCGAGCAGGCGCAGGCTGGTGGTGCCGACTGCGATCACCCGGCCTCCTGCCTGACGGGCGGCGTTCAGGCGCTCTGCGGGTGCGGCATCAATCCGCCCCCATTCGCTGTGCATCTGGTGATCGTCGGTTTCGTCAACCTTGACCGGCAGGAACGTGCCGGCGCCAACGTGCAGCGTCAATATCTCAGTGCCGACGCCTGTCTCGGCAAGCGCGGCCAATAATCCGTCGGTAAAATGCAGCGCTGCGGTCGGCGCCGCCACGGCACCCTTTTCCTTGGCGAACATCGTCTGATAGTCGTCCGCATCGCGCTCGTCGATGGCGCGCTTGCTGGCAATATAGGGCGGCAGCGGCATGGTACCTGCCCGCTCGAGCAGCAATTCGACCGGCTCGTCGCCCAGAAAGTGCAGTATGAAACTGCCATCTTCCAGCTTGGCTTCGGCTTCCGCCGATACATCCATGCCAAAATCGACGACCTCGCCAACGCGCAATCGCTTGGCGTTGCGGATGAAGGCCTGCCAGCGGCGAAGATCGACCCGCTTGTGCAGCGTCGCGCCGATTTTTGCCTCGCCGCGCGTGCCTTGCAGCTGCGCAGGAATGACCTTGGTATCGTTGAAAACCAATATGTCTTTGGAACCCAGCAATTGCGGCAGATCGCTGACAATATGGTCGGAAAGCCGGTCGCCTTCGACCTGTAGCATTTTTGCGCTATCGCGCGGCACCGCTGGCCGCAGCGCAATCAGCTCCTGCGGCAGCGCAAAGTCGAAAAGATCAACGCGCACGGATTACACTAGGGATTGATCGGCGCGTTCAGGTCATCGACCGAAAACGGCGCTTCGGAAATATTGTTCAGCGCGCTCGGCAGGACCGGCGGCTTATTGTCGGCAGCGATCGATGCCTGCAATATCCGGCTCGGATTGACCGGCGGTTCACCGCGTTCGATCGCGTCGACAAATTCCATCCCGGCGGTCACGCGACCGAACACCGTGTAGTTCTTGTCGAGAGAAAAACGCGGATAAAAGACGATGAAAAACTGGCTGTTGGCGCTGTCTTCGCTTTGTGCGCGCGCCATCGAGACCACACCACGCATATGTGGAAAATTACCAAATTCCGCTTTCAGGTCGGGCAGGTCGGAACCGCCGGTACCGGTTCCGGTCGGATCGCCGGTCTGCGCCATGAAACCTTCGATCACCCGGTGGAAAATGATGCCGTCGTAGAAGCCCTGACGCGTCAGCATCTTGATCCGCTCGACATGATTGGGGGCCATTGCCGGAAACAGCTGTATCGTTACCCGGCCGCCGGTCGACAGATCGAGGTGCAGGATATTTTCTTCAGCGGGAACAGACGCAGGTGCTGGCGCCTCTTCCTCCGCTTCCTGCGCGTGCACAGCAAAGGGAACCAGAAACAGGGCAGAGAAAGTCAGAAAAAATTTACGCAGCATGGCATACTCATTTGGTATCGAGGGCTGGGAGAGAAACTGGTCTTTGAACGATTCCACCTTTCTCCGCAATGAATTGCTGGAAAAGCCTATTGATCACCCTTCAGGCCGATCTTTTGCACCCTCGCGGTGATTTCATCGGCCACCAGCGGGGTTACGAACTTGTGGATCTCGCCGCCGAACATGGCAATTTCCTTGACCAGACGCGAGGCGATCGGCTGCAGCGAGACATCGGCCATCAGAAACACGGTTTCGATATCACCGTTAAGTTGCTGGTTCATGCCCGCCATCTGATATTCATATTCAAAGTCGGCAACCGCGCGCAGGCCGCGGACAATAACGCCGGCGCCCTGTTTTTCGGCAAATTTCATCAGCAGCATATTGAATCCGACAACCTCGACGCCATCGCCCAGATCGGCGGTTTCCCGGCGCACCATGTCAAGCCGCTCTTCGTCGGTGAACATCGGCGATTTAGAAGGGTTGGTGGTAACGCCAATCACCAGCTTGTCGACCAGACGCATACCACGCCGGATGATATCCATATGACCCAATGTGATGGGATCAAAAGTCCCCGGATAAACGCCGATTCTCATATCCCGTCCTTCCCGCCTAGCGGTCTCTGGTGATTGTATATTCGGCGATGGCGCGGAGCAAATTCGCTTCTTCGCCATAGCCGTTCAAGTGAGATTTTGCCTGATCCACCAGCATCTGGGCCTGTTCTTTGGCCCGGTCCAGTCCCATCAGGCTCAGAAAAGTTTCCTTGCCGGCTTCCGCATCCTTGTTCAGCGCCTTGCCGGCCTTTTCCTCGTCGCCCTCGACATCCAATATGTCATCGGCGATCTGGAAGGCGAGACCAAGATCATGGGCATAGCCGCGCAGGCTGGTCCGGCCTTCGTTCGCCACCCGGCCAAGAATCGCGCCTATTTCAACGCAGGCACCGATCAGTGCGCCGGTTTTCAGCTGCTGCAGCCTCGTCACCGTCGGAAGATCAAAAGTGGAATTTTCTGCTACCAGATCCATCATCTGGCCACCCGCCATGCCAGCCGGTCCGGCAGCCTTGGCCAGACAGGCGGTCATCTCGGCGCGGACGAATGGATCATGATGGGTGCGTTCGTCGGCGAGCAAACCAAAGGCCAGCGCGTGCAGCGCATCGCCCGCGAGAACCGCGGTCGCTTCGCCAAAAGCGATATGGGTGGTCGGCTTGCCCCGGCGCAGATCATCGTCATCCATACAGGGCAGATCATCGTGGATCAGCGAATAGACATGCAGCGCCTCGACCGCAGTGGCGGCGCGGATAGCGCAGGATTCGTCGACGTTGAACAAACGCGCCGTCGCCATCACCAGCACCGGCCGCAGCCGTTTTCCGCCGCCGATCGCGGCATGGCGCATCGCTTCATAGAGTTCGCGGCGAGCGTCGTCGGGGACCTGCAAAAGCGTATCAAACTGCCGGTCTATCGCGGTGGCAACCCGCCCCATTTCCAGCAGAAGATCCGAATTATTGTTGGCCGCCACTGGCTCAGTCCGCGTCAAAAGCGACAGTGGCTTTTGGTTTGCCATCGCGGTCGAGCGTGATTTTCTCGATCTTGGCCTGCGCGGCTTCCAGCCGTTGCTGGCACAGGCCACGCAATTTTTCGCCTTCGCTATAGAGCGCAATCGACTGGTCGAGCGGCACATCGCCGCTTTCGAGTTTGCGGACGATATCTTCGAGGCGCTTCAGCGCGTCCTCGAAATTCAGTGCGGAAAAATCTTCTTTGGTTTCGCTCATGGCGAAATTCAATGACGGCGCTTTGGGCCGCGGTCAAGGGCTGGACTTCACTATCGTCCACTTCCGGTGTAGCTCCCGAAAGAAAAGCTGGGAGAAGAAACATGTTCATCGGTCATTTTGCGCCCGCAATGGTCGCCGCAACCCACCCCAAGGCACCGGGACTCGGCACCCTGTTTGTCGCGGGGCAGCTGCTGGACTTCGGCTTTTTCGGCCTCGCATTGGCGGGCATAGAGAAATTTCGGATCACCCCGGGGATAACCGAGATGGTGCCGCTGGACCTCTATGACATGCCCTATACCCATAGCCTGCTGGGCAGCGTGATCTGGGCTGCGGCCTTTGCGCTGCTGATCTGGCTGTTCACCCGCAACCGGACCGGCGCGCTGATTGGCGGCGCAGTCGTGCTTTCGCACTGGTTTCTTGATCTACTGGTCCATGCGCCAGATCTTACGCTGGCCGGATCACCGCCGAAAATGGGCTTTGCGCTGTGGAATTACCCGCTGATTGAAATGCCGCTGGAGCTGGCGATCACCTTTGGCGCGCTGGCCTTTTTCGTCATCCGCACGCGGCCAATAGCGCCCAGCTCGAAATTTGTCTTAGTGCTTTTGGCCATATTGCTGGCTGTTTTTCAGGCCGTTAACTGGTTTGCTCCGGAACCCGAGACCGCGACCCCGGCAATGATGATAACCGCCCTGATCGCCTTCACAATCGCGTCCGCTGTCGCATTTCTGGTCGGCAAGACGCGCATGTTGAAGCAGGTCTGAGCGGGTTAGCGCAACGACAGGAAAGCAGAACAAAAATATGACCCAATATATCGCCGCCTATTTCATCGCCGCCATCGTCTTCGGCATTCTCGATTATCTCTGGCTCAGCAATATGGCGGGGACCTTATACCGGCCGGTCATCGGCGAGATCATGGCGGACGAATTCCGCAAGGCACCGGCGATGATATTCTATGCGATCTATCTGTTCGGCATCGTCTGGTTCGGGATCAAGCCGGCGCTGGCCAGCGGCCAGTGGACCACGGCCCTGCTCAACGGCGCGCTTTTCGGCGGGATCGCTTATGCGACCTATGACCTGACCAGCCAGGCTGTGCTCAAGGTCTGGTCGACCAAGATCAGTCTTTATGACATCGCCTGGGGTGCCTTCGCCACCGGCGTGACGGCGGCTCTGACCGCCTATCTGGTACTCAAGTTCGTGAAGGCCTGACGCACCCGGACGTCAATCCTTCCGCTTCTTGGCAAGCGCCTGCATTCTTTCCGGCAGCAAGGAAAATATCTCGCGCTTCCGCCCCGATGAGGCCGACCCCCATTCACCGATTTCCGACAGGCTCCGCCCGCAGCCCATGCAAAACCCGCTTGGGCGATCGATGGTGCAGATATCGTTGCAGGGCGATTTCAAGAGGATAGCTGCTCGTCGATCTGGCCGAGCCGTTCCTTGCCGAAATACATTTCGCCGTCGATATACATGGTCGGGATGCCGAAAGCACCGCGGGCCACGGCATTCTCGGTATTGTCGATCAACGCCTGTTTGATCGCAGGGTCCTGGGTTCTTGCCAAAAGATCCGCCGCATCAAAACCGCCATCTTGCAATATCTTTCCCAGCGTTTCGCCATCGGTCACGTCTAGCCCCTGTTCCCAGATCGGCGGCAAAAGCGTTTCGATAAATGCGGCACGCTTTGCCGGTTCGAGCGCGATCAGCATCCGCAACAGCGTCATCGTGTTGAATGGAAAGTGCGGGTTCATCTTGAACTTGGCGAGCCCGTGCTTTTTCACAAAACGCCCCAGCTCAAGCATCGCATATTCATTCTTGCCCTTTACCTCCGCGTCGCGGATGAACGGAGGCGCATTGCCGGTCAGCTTGTGCATCCCGCCAAGAAAGGCCGGGGTGATTGCGATGGTCGCGCCATGTTTGTCGGCCAGCGCCTTGAGTGGTTGCCAGATCAGATAGGCATTGGGGCTGACGAAATCGAAAATCAGCTCGATGGTCTTGGACATGTAAATGTGCTCCTGCGGAGGCAGGAGCCTATCTCCCGCCATTTCGTCCAGACGTTAGTTCTGGAGATGGCCCCCCGCCTTCGCGGGGGCACTGACACCAACCCATAAAGCAGCGCCACGAAACATCAATTCCCTCTAGGCGAAATTGTCCCGCGCCGTTAAAGGGTCTTCATGACCACAGACACGCTGATTACCGAGCCCCAGATCTCCACCGAAACCGTGCGCGAGCATGGCCTCAATGCGGAGGAATATCAGCGCATATTGAACGCGCTCGGCCGCGAGCCGAATATCACCGAACTCGGCATCTTCTCGGTGATGTGGTCGGAACATTGTTCCTATAAATCTTCGCGCCTTCATCTGAAGAAGCTGCCGACCACCGGCCCGCAGGTGATTTGCGGTCCCGGCGAGAATGCCGGTGTGATCGACATTGGCGACGGTCAGGCGGCGATTTTCAAGATGGAGAGCCATAACCATCCCAGCTATATCGAACCCTATCAGGGCGCGGCGACCGGCGTCGGCGGCATATTGCGCGACGTGTTCACCATGGGCGCGCGGCCAGTGGCAAACCTGAACGCCTTGCGCTTCGGACGGCCCGACCATCCCAAGATGAAGCATCTGGTCAAGGGCGTGGTTGCCGGTATCGGCGGCTACGGCAATTGCGTCGGCGTCCCGACGGTTGGCGGCGAGACCAATTTTGATCCCGCCTATGACGGCAATATCATCGTCAACGCGATGACCGTCGGCGTGGCGGACGCGGACAAGATTTTCTATTCGGCAGCCAGCGGCGTCGGCAATCCGATCGTCTATGTCGGTTCGAAGACGGGCCGCGACGGCATCCACGGCGCGACCATGGCAAGCGCCGATTTCGGCGACGATATCGAGGAAAAGCGCCCGACCGTGCAGGTTGGCGATCCCTTCGTCGAAAAGCTGCTGATCGAAGCCTGTCTTGAACTGATGGCCAGCGACGCGATCGTCGCCATTCAGGACATGGGCGCAGCGGGCCTGACCAGCTCCAGCGTCGAAATGGCGACCAATGGTGAAGTCGGTATCATTCTCGACATGGACAAGGTGCCGTGCCGCGAGACCGAAATGACCGCCTATGAAATGATGCTCAGCGAGTCGCAGGAACGCATGCTGATGGTCCTCAAACCAGGTCGCGAGGAAATGGCCGAAGCGATTTTCACCAAATGGGAACTCGATTTTGCGGTCATCGGTGAAGTCACCGACACCCGCCGGATGGTGCTGACCCACAAGGGCGAAGCCGTCTGCGATATCCCGCTCGGCCCGCTCGCCGACGATGCGCCACTTTACGACCGCCCGCATCTCACCCGCGAAGAATATGCCGCCCATATCAATATCCAGCCAATCGGCGATATTCCCGAAAACCCTGATATTGGCGCAGACCTTCTCAAGATGATGGCGAGCCCCGCGCTAGCCTCGCGCCGCTGGATCTGGGAACAATATGACAGCCAGGTCGGCGCAGACACCGCGCAACGCTCTGGCGGCGACGCCGCAGTGGTCCGCGTCCACGGCACCAACAAGGGCCTCGCGATCACCACCGATTGCACCCCGCGCTACTGCAAGGCCGACCCCTATGAAGGCGGCAAGCAGGCGATTGCCGAAGCATACCGCAACTTGTCCGCAGTCGGCGCGAAACCGCTGGCGACCACCGACTGCATGAATTTCGGCAACCCCGAAAAGCCCCATATCATGGCACAATTTGTCGGCACCATCGAAGGCATAGGTGACGCCTGCAAGGCGCTCGACATGCCGATCGTCTCCGGCAATGTCAGCCTCTACAACGAAACCACCGGCGCGGACGGCCTCAGCCACGCGATCCTGCCGACACCGGCAATCGGCGCGGTCGGACTGATCGACGATCTCGACAATATGATGACTATCGGGTTCAAGAATGAGGGCGATTTCATCGCGACCATCGGTTTCCATTATGAAGAGCTCGGCCAATCTGTCTGGCTGCGCGAAATCCACGGCCTCGAAGTCGGGCCACCCCCCAAGGTCGACCTCAAGGACGAGCTATGGGCTGGCGAAATCATCCGCGAGCTGATTGCCGAAGGCAAAGTCACCGCCGTCCACGACATCAGCGACGGCGGCCTCGCCGTCACCCTCGCCGAAATGGCGCTGGCCGGCAATCGCGGCGCGGAAATCGACAAGATGACCAGCGCCTTTGCCTTCAGCGAAGCGCAGGGCCGCTATGTCATCACATATCGCAACGAAGATGATCTGGATCGCGCAAAAGTACCGTTCGAGAAAATCGGTCAGGTGAAGGGCGACCAGCTGGTCCTGAACGGGAAGCCGATTGCTGTTGACGACCTGCGCAACGCGCATGAGAGTTTCTTCCGCGACTGGATGGAAGATTAGCAGTTTGCTATTGCAAGAAGCCTCAATGATTGAGGCAAATCGTCAACTGGACGTTGTCGCTCAATTTTGCTTGATCGCAATTGCAATACTTTTTCTCTTCATTATCTACATTGTGTTTAGAGCCGCTTTTACGAAGTCCGAGGATCTGCCGACAAAGCCTGGCCATATCACCAATGCCACTGTGATATTGCAATGGATAGCTGGAACCTCGCTGATTTTGTCATTCATCGCCATCTGCTTTGATGCCTACGACCTCCTCCTGCTTAATACTATTCACGGATCAATAGAGTCTTATCAACTCATCGGGTTACTTTTCAGTTCTCTGGCTCTATTCGGCATTGGTCTTTGCTCGGCACTGATGGCACTGATCGGCATTGCGATAATTTTCATGAAGAAACTTAGGTTCGAAAAATCAAACCAGACTTCTTCCTCGACTGGATAGAAGAACAGCGCCTCGCATTGAATTCGGCATCAAATGATGCTACAATAGATGCATGAGAACCACCGTTACCATAGATGACGACCTGATGGACCGGGCGATGGAATATACCGGTATCAGCGAACGCTCGACGATTCTGCGCATGGCGCTGGAGCAGCTGGTGGCCATCGGTGCCGAAAAGCGTCTGGCGAAGCTGAAGGGTAGCTTACCCGATCTGGAAGCACCGCCCCGCCGCCGACCGCCGCTTTTCGTCAATTCCGAATAAAGCGGCAATGATCATTATCGACACTTCGACCTGGATCGATCATTTCCGCGGTATCGATACATTGCTGGACAGCCCGCCAGCGCAATCCGTGAGAAGGCTTCTCCATCCCTTCGTCTTTGGCGAATTGCTGCTCAGTGGCCTGCCAAAAAATGGCGCCGTCCGGGAACATCTGTCAGATTTGCAAAAGGCGCCGGTAGCCGATGCATCGGAAGTCGCCGCATTCATCGAATGGGCCGGGCTGGCCGGAACCGGCATCGGCTATGTCGACGCACATTTGCTGGTCTCGGCGCGGATGCTGGACAACGGACGGTTGCTGTCTCAGGATCGCAGCCTGATGGAACAGGCGCAGCGTCTGGACATTGCTTATATGCCGTGACCTCGGTCAATTGGGCAAACCTTCCCCATCCTTCGCATCAGGGCAGATCGAGGTTTTGACAGTTATGGCCTGACCGTCCCGCTCCATCAAATTTTGTGATACATCTTTCCTCCCGATTGCGATGCAATGGGGAGGTGGCAGCCCGAAGGGCTGACGGAGGGGCAATTGGCACAAACAACCAGACAAAT
Source organism: Parasphingorhabdus sp. (assembly GCA_036963725.1). Classification (GTDB taxonomy): domain Bacteria; phylum Pseudomonadota; class Alphaproteobacteria; order Sphingomonadales; family Sphingomonadaceae; genus Parasphingorhabdus. The sequence goes on from JBALUX010000018.1 coordinate 24,145, forward strand.
CATCCTGAAGGCCAGGGAGCTGCGCAAAACCATGAGCAAGCCCGAGATCATGCTGTGGCAACAGCTGCGCAAGAGACCGCTCGGCATCAAATTCCGCCGCCAGCACCCTGTCGGCTCCTATATACTGGATTTCTACTGTCCGTCGGCCAAGCTGGCGATCGAGGTCGACGGCATGGCGCATGATATGGGAAGTCGCCCCGGGCGCGACGAGCGGCGCGACTGGGTCCTGTCGCAAGAGGGTGTTGAAACGATCAGAATATCCGCGCAGGAAGTTCTCGATGATCCGGTAGATGTTGCCGACCGGATATTGCGATATATCCAGAGCTTGCGCTAGACCGCTACCCCTCCACCACGCTTCGCGCGGTTCCCCTCCCCATTGCTTCGCAACAGGGAGGAAAACATCTTTCCTCCCTGTGCCGCAGGCATGGGGAGGTGGCAGCCTGAAAGGCTGACGGAGGGGCCATGGCACACATTGCACTAACGCCACGCAGTTCATGCAAGTAATTCCAAACATGTAACCAATCGTCCCACCGCGCGTTATGGAAGACAACGCGAAAGGATGAGCATCATGGCTTCAGGATATTCCGACACACCCTTGGCAAAAAAGCTGTCCCTCAAGGACGGCATGCGCGTCTGGTTCTCGGATATGCCGGGCAGCATTCAGGCCGAGATAGACGAAAGCGACCTCACTCTGTCCGAGGAGAAAGTCCCCACTCCCGGCCTTCACTCGGCCCATATATTCGTGACCGAACGCAAGGACATGGAATCCCATCTAGCCACGCTGCGCGAGATGATCGATCCCGCGGGTCAGGTCTGGGTGAGCTGGCCGAAAAAGGCTTCGAAAGTCGAAACCGACATCACTGAGGACAATATCCGTGAAATCGCCCTGCCAATGGGTTTTGTCGATATCAAGGTCTGCGCTGTCGACGAGATCTGGTCGGGGCTGAAGCTGGTGATCCGCAAGCAATTGCGCTGACAAATCCTCCCTGAAGCGAAGCTTTGGGGAGGGGGACCATCCGGAGGATGGTGGAGGGGTATTGACGCACATTGCCCTTCCGAGCCGCTTCGCGGCCCACCTCCCCATAGCTGCGGTATAAGGATGAAATCTATTTAAGCCGTCTGCGCCAGCATATCGTATGGATCGACATTTCCGGCACGAAACTTCGCATGGGCCTCGTGATAGAAATGCGGCGTCTTGATGTGCAACCGCTCGCGCAACGCGTCCAGCGGCTGGGCGAGCAGATCGGTGATCGATTCTTCGTTGATCTTGGGACAGGCCTTGCCCATTTTCTGGCCCTCGCGGATCGCGCTGAAAATCGGCGCGTCGCTCTTGATCTGTTTCTTCATGTTCAGACCGGCGGCATAAGCGATGAAAACATTACCCAGTGACGGATTCTGGCCATAAGTGAAGGCCAGCACACAGGCTTCACCCAGCGCATCCCGGCCATAGCCGGTCAATACGTGCAGCAAGTCATGGGTGTCGCGCTGACGGAAACCATACCATTCGATCAGATCGCCATATTTGCGCGGGCTGAAATCGTCATATTCGGCAATCAGGCCAGCAGCGCTCAGGCCTTCCTTTTCCATGAAGTCACAATAGGCATGGGCCAAACTGCCCGCAGGCATTTTCCGCAAACGATCATGGTCGTCGAGCAGGGCCGCGAGTTCGGGTTCGCTTTCCAGCAGCGCCTTGCCCTTGTCGCTTTCGACAAAGGCCTTGGCATCCTTGCGGAACCCGGGGCGCGGTAGCGATTCAAAAATATGGAACACCTGAGACGTGTCTTCCTTATCCTTGATCAGCTCGCGGAAATGGTACAGCGCCTTCAGGGGACGAAAGCGGGATGCCGGCCGATCCGGATGGACGAACGGCATGTGCGAATCGCTCTGTGCGGAGAATTTATGATCAATTTTCATATGATCTATATGTCGCTTACTAACATCCATGTCAATAGAGGATAGATGCTTTCCTACAGGCGGTGGCTCCGCTATCCATCGACCATCCGGTTTCGGCCTGTGGAAAGGCTTTCTTGGCCCTAACTTTGACAAACTTTGAAACGGGAGACGGAATTTTGCAGCCGCATGACACCCTGCCCTACACCGCACTGCCGGACTATTCCGACGCTGAGCGCATAGCGCGGTCAGAGACTTTTTATCAGGCGATCAAGACCCGCCGGACCTGTCGCTATTTTTCTGACGAGGCCGTTCCCCGTGCGGTCATCGCCAATGCCATCATGGCGGCTGGCACCGCGCCCAATGGCGCCAACCACCAGCCCTGGCATTTCGCGGTGATCGAATCGCCGGAAAAGAAAAAAGCCCTGCGCGCCGCTGCGGAAGAGGAAGAGCGCGCTTTCTACGAGAGCAAGGGCAGCGACGAATGGCTGGAGGCGCTGGCGCCGCTCGGCACCGACGCCGACAAGCCGTTTCTCGAGACCGCTCCCTGTCTGATCGTCATTTTTGGTCAGCGCAGAGGCGGCATGAACCCGGGCGAGATGAAGCAGAATTATTATGTGGGCGAGAGCGTCGGCATTGCCACCGGCATGCTGATCACGGCGCTGCACGACGCCGGCCTCGCCACCCTCACCCACACGCCCAATCCGATGAAATTTCTCAACCAGGTCTGCGACCGGCCGAGCAGCGAAAAGCCGATGATGGTGCTTGTCGTCGGCAAGCCAGCGCCCGACGCGACGGTTCCGGTCCATGCGACGATCAAGAAACCGCTGGACCAGATCGCCAGTTGGCTGTGAGCAACCTTCGTCCGGAATATGCCGTTCGTGCTGAGCCTGTCGAAGCACAACCGGTAGCAGCGGGTCCCGCAGGTCAAAGTCCTTCGACAAGCTCAGGACGAACGGGCTTGATATGAACAACACTGTCACCACCCCCCGCTATCTCGAACTCGACGCCTTGCGCGGCTTTGCAGTAATGGGGATATTGCTGATGAATATCGTCGGCTTCTCGATGCCGGAAATGGCCTATGTCAGCCCCGCGGTCTATGGCGGCACCGATCTGCCCGACACGATCGTCTGGGCGCTGTCCTACATCTTTGTCGATGGCAAGATGCGCGGCCTGTTCACGATATTATTCGGAGCAAGCATGATGCTGGTCATCGAGCGGGCCCGGAGCAATGGCGAGGATCCGGCAAAGGTTCACTTCTCCCGCATGACCTGGCTGGCGGTTTTCGGCCTGGCCCATTTCTTCCTCTTGTGGGCCGGCGATATATTATTCCTCTACGCCGCCGTCGGCTGCATCGCCTATTTCCTGCGCGACCTGTCCGCAAATGACCTGATCCGGCGAGCCCTGCTGATCTTCACGCTCGGTTTTCTCGGCTATTCGGTGATGTTCGGCAGCCTGTTATATATGCAATATCAGGCCGGCCTGCCCGGAGCCAGCGCCGCAGCAATCGAAAATGTCGCCGAGGTCATCGCCAGTTTTGACAGCTCTGCCACCGCCATCACCGCGGACATCGCCCTGCACCAGTCCGGATTTGTCCCGATATTTCTCGACAAGATCCAGAATGATCTGTTCGGACCGCTTGTCCTGCTGGCCTATAATCTGGCGGAGACGCTGCCGCTGATGATGATCGGCATGGCGCTTTACAAAAACGGCTTCATCACCGGGCAGTGGACGGCGGAAGCATATCGCTCATGGGGTATCCGGCTGACCGTTATCGGAACCGCCATAGTGACGGCAATCGCCAATTATCTGATCGTCGGCGGTTTCGAAATCTTGCAAATGGTCAATGCCAGCTATGCCTGGAACTGGCCGTCACAATTGCTGATGACCATCGGCTATGCCGCCTTGCTGATTGGTCTGATACGGGCGTTCCAGCGTTCACCCTGGATGATGCGGGTCGCAGCCGTCGGCCGTGCAGCCTTCAGCAATTATCTCGGTACCAGCCTGCTGATGACCTTCCTCTTCTACGGCTGGGGACTGGGATTATATGGATCGGTCGGAAGGGCCGAACTTTATCTGTTCGTACTCGGCGCCTGGGCGCTCATGCTGCTGTGGTCGAAACCCTGGCTGGTTCGCTTCCGCTATGGCCCACTGGAGTGGCTATGGCGCAGCCTGGCGCGACGACAGGTGCAGCCTATGCGTCTGTCATGAAGGTTCGCTGGCTTCTTCTGCCGTACTCATCAGCTCTTCATCGATGAACGCGCTGGTATAATTGGCGCTCAACTGCTCGTACAAATCGAACCGGGAGACGATTTGCAATTGATCCTTCTCATTATTCATCTGTCCTAGCGGCCGCCCATCCGGCGAGTAAGCGAGGCTCCGCAAATCGCCGGCCTGATCGCGCTGGATTATCGAGCAGATTACCGGCGAACTGAGACTACCTACCACATTATACATAACGATCGCTTCCGCCTCTGCTTCCAAAGAAGCATCGTTCTCGGGTTCAAACGTTGTTCCGGAATATCGATACACGGTCACATGATCCGATGCTTTTTCAACAGGGTCTTTCATGCAACGGGCGTTGCCGACCTCCATCTCTTCATCGGCTTCAAAAAGCACATGGTTCGGACTGATGGCAATAAAGATACCCCGCTTGGCTTCGAACGGGCTCACCGCTTTCGGCCCTGCTTGAACGAATTCCCAGTCGGAAAGAAGACCGGCAGGAATTTTCCCGAAGAACTCAAGCGATGGCACTTCTCCGAGGGTCAACAGACCGTTATGTCCTATGCCGCCAGGCATGGATTCGATATGCCTGCGCAGGTCTATGCCCTTGGTTTGCCAGTCTGCCTCTGCCTCTCCCGTCGGCACCAGGGCGGCGCGGACTTCGATTGCAATCGATTCCCGAAACTCTCGCAGTTCCTCAGCCATTTCCGTCTGCATGATCTGCCAAAATTCGGCGACCGGCGATAGATTCGAATCTGCCACCGCTTCCGCCTCGCTGCTTTCAGCCATTGGCGGCATGGATACTGGCACGCTAGCAGCATGGGCGGGCGTCAGAATCAAAGCCGTGCTAACGGACACAAAGCAATTTAAAAGTCTACGCATCACAATCCTCGCTGTCGAACGTGGTTCCGGTGTAATCGATAATCTTTACATTGGAAGAATTTCCTATCGACATTTTGCTATTGCGATCTATTCTCATTAGCGATATACGAGTCGCAGAGAGGAACCGAAATGGTAGTTTGCGTCTGCAATGCGATTAAGGAAAAGGACCTGAGAGCCGCTGTGCGCAGCGGGGCGGACAGGCCTTCACAGGTCTATGCCCAGCTCGGGCGCAAGCCGAAATGCGGGCAATGCCTCGCTTTTGCCCAGACGATCATCAAATCCCAACTTGCGACCGCTTAGCATTCTCGTTAGCAAATCATTGAAATAACTACGTTTTCTATAAAAGCCGCCCTTTCGCTTCGGTGAAGGATGCTGTATAGACTTTCCCAACAGATTCACTGTCAGTCGGGAAGGACACTGCCATGAAGGGCGATACAAAAGTCATCGAGTTTCTTAATGAAGCTCTGAAAAACGAACTCACCGCGATCAATCAATATTGGCTGCATTATCGCATGCTCGACAATTGGGGCGTGACGAAACTGGCCGAATTCGAGCGGCACGAATCCATTGATGAAATGAAACATGCGGACAAGCTGGCCGAGCGAATTTTCTTCCTCGACGGATTGCCCAATTTCCAGTTGCTCGGACGCCTGAAGATCGGTGAAACGGTCGAGGAAATCCTCAAGGCCGATCTCGAACTGGAATATGAAGCGCTGCCGATGCTCAAGGACGCGATCGAACATTGCGAAAGCATCCGCGACTATGTCAGCCGCGACCTGTTCGCCGAAATTCTCGAAAGCGAAGAAGATCATGTCGATTCCCTCGAGCAGCAGTTCGACATGATTGAACGGATGGGAATCGAGAATTACATCCAGCTGCAGTCAAAACCGGTCGAATAGCCCGGCAGCCGGGGTTTCAGCCGAACCGGCGGCCAAAGCCGGTCGGCTGGCGTTGCTGGACCAGCGGGCTGGCGCCCTTTTCCAGGATCGCCAGAGTGTCCTCGAACATCGGTCGTAGCGCCACCACCAGTTCGATAAGCTCGTCGGGCGTCTCGTGATGCTCGACGCAGGCGCGGGCGGTCATCTCGATCGTTTCCGCGTTGATGCTCAGTTGCAGACCACCCAGTTGCAGCGCCTCGCCTTTCAGCTTGTGCGCCGCGAGCACCATTGCGGCAGGGTCGTGGGCGCGCATGGCCTCTTCGATCTTGTCGACAGACTGGATGCCGTCTTCGCGAAAATAACCGAGTATCCGGACAAAATTCGAGCCCAGCGCAGAACGCGTTTCGGCCCAGACCTTCCAATCAATCAATTCGCTTTCCACTGGTCCCACCGAACGCTCCCGGAAAAATAGCGAAAATACGCTAACCGTGCCGAACCTAGGCCGAAACCTGTAAAAACTTTGTTACCGGGCACGCCAAAACCGCGACATTCTGCCACGCCATTCAGCAAGCTACAGAAAAATCATTCTTTTTCGTGATAGGGGTTTTTCGGCGCGCGGATGATCAGACGCACCGGAACGCCGCCAAAGCCCAGTTCGCGGCGGATGCCGTTGATCAGATAGCGGCGATAGCTCTCCGGCAGGTCGTCGACTCGCGTCCCGAAAATCACAAAGGAAGGCGGCCGCGTCTTGGCCTGCGTGATATAGCGCAATTTGATCCGCTTGCCGCCGGGTGCCGGTGGCGGATTTTCCGAAATTGCATCTTCGAACCAGCGGTTGAGCTTGCCGGTGGAGACCCGCTGCGACCAGATCCGGCGAACCTCGAAGGCTGCCTTCATCAACTGGTCGATGCCCTTGCCGGTAAAGGCCGAAATCGCGATGAGAGGCACATCACGCACCTGGGCCAGTCCGTCATTGAGCGCCGCACGGATGCCGTTGAACAACTTGCTCGGCCCTTCGGCAACATCCCATTTGTTGATCCCGATAACGACGCAGCGGCCTTCCTGGATCGCATGGTCGGCAATGCGCAGATCCTGCGCCTCGAGACCCTTGGTCGCATCGAGCAGCAGCACCACCACTTCGGCAAAGTCCACTGCGTGACGGGCATCGGCAACGGCCAGCTTTTCCAGCTTGTCATTGACCTTAGCCCGCTTGCGCATGCCGGCTGTGTCGATCAGCCGCACCTGGCGATCGGGCGCTATGCCGTCGAGTTTCTCGTCCTCGGTCAGCGCATCATCATGCCAGACCCAGTCAACCGTGATACTATCGCGCGTGATGCCCGCTTCCGGGCCGGTAATCAGCCGGTCTTCGTCCAGCATCTTGTTGATCAGCGTCGACTTGCCGGCATTGGGACGGCCCACAATCGCCAGTTTCAGCGGTGCGGATTCATCGGTCGGTTCTTCGGAAGCCGCCGCTTTGAAATTCTCGACATAGGGCTGGATCGCCTGAAACAGGTCGGCCATGCCGTCGCCATGTTCGGCGCTGAACGGGATCGGGTCGCCGAAACCGAGCGCATAGCTTTCCAAAATTCCGGATTCTGCCGCTTTGCCTTCGGCCTTGTTGACCAGCAAAACAACGGGCGTTTTCGCGCTTCTGAGCCAGCGGGCGATTTCCTCGTCGAGCGGCGTCAGGCCAGCGCGGCCGTCGATCACGAATATCGCCAGTTCCGCTCCGGACACCGCGAGTTCGGTCTGCTTGCGCATCCGTCCGGGCAGGCTCTTGGCATCCTCGTCTTCATAGCCGGCGGTATCGACGACGTTGAATTCGAGACCAAGCAGATTGGCAGCCCCTTCCCTGCGGTCACGGGTAACCCCGGGCGTGTCATCGACGAGCGCCAGCTTCTTGCCAACCAGACGGTTGAACAGCGTTGATTTGCCGACATTCGGTCGACCTATGATTGCAATATTGGGCAGCATAAAGCCGGTCCCTGTCCTTTATTTCTGAGTCTCAGCGGAACGCGGAAATCCGGCCACTGTCGTCGAGAATATATAGCATGCCACCCGCAACGACCGGCGGCAGCGAAACGCCATCGTCCAGTTCGAACAGCGTCTGGCTCGATCCCTCACCCGGCGAAATCGAAACGACATCGCCTTCGGTGCTGGCAACAATCAGACGATTACCGGCCAGAATCGGCCCCGTCCAGTTGATCGGGTTTTTCTTCTTCTTCTCGTTCTTGAACGCGGCGAGCTGGCTGATCCAGCGGACCTTGCCATTCGGCCGTGCGATGCACAGCAGTTTCGCATCGTCGGTCAGCACGAACACCCATTCGCCCGCAACGACCGGGGTGGTGATGCCGGCAATATTCAATTCCCAGATCCGCTGTCCGGTGACCAGTTCATAGGCCGCCATACGGCCGCCCTGCCCCAGCGCGAAAACCCGGCCGCGATCGATCACCGGATCGGCGTCAATATCGGACAGAGTCGCCACCGACGTCGAAATGCTGGTCCGCGCCAGCGCGTCATTCCAGAGATTGCGGCCATTTTCATAGCGATAGGCAGTCAGTTCGCCCGAGGAATAGCCGGCGACAACGGTGCCCTGTCCCGCAGCAGGCGCGGCTACGCCGAAAATGCCGGCCAGACCGACCGTGCCCGCTTCATTCCACTGCACCGACCCGTCAACCATGGAGAGCGCATAGATCTGATTGTCCTGTGTCATCACATAGACATTGCCGTTGGAAATCGTCGGCGATCCGCGCAACGGTCCAGCCGGACGTACTTTCCATATCTGGCTGCCGTCCGCCACGTTGAGCGCGACAACATCGCCAACCCCGTTGGTCGCGTAAACGACATTATCGAGGACGCTTGCGCCGCCGCCAAACCGCGATGAGGATCCGTCGCCCTTGACTTCGATCTGCGAGGACCAGATTTTCGCTCCGGTCGCAGCATCAAAAGCATGAACCATGGCTTCGGTATCGGTTACGAAAAGCCGTCCACCGGAAATCACCGGCGCTGCTGCCAGCCGTTCCCGTTTGCTGGTACCGCTGATACTGGCGGTCCAGACCCGTTCGAGACTGCCAGGCAATGCAACATGGCCGATCGATTTGCTCGCGTTGCCGCCCGATTGCGCCCATTCGCTATTGGCGACAGGAGCCGGCAGGATCACGGCAATCGAGGCCAATGCGTCGTCGACTTCGGCACCGCTTTCGCCGCTCAATATCGGGGTCCGCTTGCCGATCGTCGGTGTGTTCTTCTTGTCTTCGCCGTCGCCGCCGCCCAATATGCTGCAGCCAGACAGCAAGGAAAGGGCCAGCACGCTGGCGATCAGTGTCTTACCGGAAATCATTCCTTGGATTCTCCCTCAGTCGCTACCACGATGGGCGGTGCAACTTTTTTATCATCGCTGTCCAGTTCGACGGCGTCAATGCCTTCGACGCCCGCCATCTGCAAAGCACGCGACCGGATGGTTGCCGGAACGCCATCGTCTTTAGCAAGCTGGGCGAAAAGCGGGCCAGCCAGATCGGATTTGTTCAAATTCAGATAAGAAATTGCGACCATTTCACCAGCGCTTCCGAACCAGGGGTTACCGGGCACGGCCAGCGGTTTGAGCCGGTCAATCACTTGCTGGGGCTTCAGCGCATCAAATTCGGTCGCCGTCTGTCGGACAAGAGCCAGATCGCGAAACGGTTTCGGCAGACTGTCGTCGGCAGCAACTTTCGCATAACCGGCGATTGCCTTTTTCGGATCATTTTTTTCCAGAGCAATATTCGCCTGCAGCAATTGTGCCGCGGCGCGATAACCGCTCTGCTCGGCTTCCATCAGAGGCTCGAGCGCGGTCGCGGCACCATCCAGATTATTCTGGCGGATGCTGTCGATAGCGGCGACATATTCCTCGCTGCGGAAACCGGAATCTTCACTCTGGCTATTCTGCCAGAATATCCAGCCAGCCAGCGAGCCCAGACCAATGACGATGGCAGCGAAAATCCAGATGCCGTAACGCGTGACGATATTTTTCAGCTGGTCCTCGCGCACCGCTTCATCGACTTCACGCAGGAACACCTGTTCTTGCTGGTCCGGTTTCTCTTCCGGTGCTTTATCTTTGTCTTTGGCCAAGCTGGCTTCCTCAAATCTGTTTCGCGTACCCTGTTCGCCGGTCAGACGAAGGCATTATGCAATCGGCTGTCCTTTAGCGTCCGCAATAGCAAATGTAAAAGTCTATTGACCATTTCCACAGGCTGAACGGGGGATCGGGTAAAAGCGGAAAATTGCGCTATTTTTTCGGCTGATAGAGCTGGTCGGGGCCCG
>JBALUX010000019.1:0-33205 GCA_036963725.1 Parasphingorhabdus sp.
GATTCGCGGCGAAATCTCCGGCTTCAAGCGCGCGGCTTCCGGCCATGTCTATCTGGCGCTGAAGGACGACAAGGCGGTGATCGACGGGGTGATGTGGAAGGGCAATGCCGGACGGCTGCCGTTCCGGCCGGAGGATGGCATCGAGGTCGTCGTCTCGGGCAAGCTGACCACCTATCCCGGCCGCTCGAAATATCAGGTGGTGATCGACAAGATGGAGCTAGCGGGCGAGGGCGCGCTGATGGCCTTGTTCGAGAAGCTGAAGGCCAAGCTGCTCGCCGAGGGCCTGTTCGACCAGGATCGCAAGAAGGCGATCCCGTTCCTGCCGAAGACGATCGGTGTGGTGACATCACCAACCGGTTCGGTGATCCGTGACATCTTGCACCGGCTCGCCGATCGCTGTCCCAGCCACGTCATCGTCTGGCCGGTGCTGGTCCAGGGCGAGGGTGCGGCGAAACAGATATCCCACGCCATTCGCGGCTTCTCCGAGATGGCGCCGGACGGTCCGGTCGCCCGGCCCGATCTGGTGATCGTCGCCCGCGGCGGGGGGGCGATCGAGGATTTATGGAGCTTTAACGAGGAAATCGTGGTCCGGGCCGTCGCGGATTGCACGATCCCGATCATCTCTGCCGTGGGGCACGAGACCGATACGACATTATGCGATTTCGCCGCCGATCTGCGCGCGCCGACGCCGACCGCTGCCGCCGAAATGGCGGTGCCGGTCCGGGCGGAATGGCTGGCCACGCTTGCCGAGGGCAAGGCGCGGATGGCGCGCAGCGTGCAGCGCAGCCTGAGCACCGCGCAGGAACGGCTCGAGGCGCAGCGTCGCTTGATGCCGGCGCTGACCGATCTGCTCCGCCCGCACCAGCAGCGGGTGGACGAAACGTCCGAGCGGATGAAATATGGCATGAGCCAGAATATCGCTCACGCCCGCAGCCGCTTTGCGAACAGTGCTGGGGCGCTGCGGCCTTCTATATTGAAGCAGCGGCTGGCGCGGTCTCAGGAGCAATATAAACGCCTCGATCTGCCGGTCAGTCTGGTGCAGCGCCCGCTCGACGATGCGCGGCAAAGGCTCGACGCCCTTTGGCGGCTGGCGCAGCAAGTCTCGCCCGATGGTCCGCTGAAACGCGGCTATGCCCGGGTGTCCGGACCGGACGGCAGTCTTATCGCCAATCGCGCTGCTGCGATAAAGGCGGGGGACCTCGATCTGCATTTCCAGGACGGGATTGTCGGCGCGACGGTGACGGACAAGCCGCCAGCCAAACCATCCGCCAAGCCAAAGCCCGCCCCGCCATCGACCAGCCGAGTCAAAAAAGCGCCGGATGACAGGCAGCAGGATTTATTCTAGGGGGATTTGCGGTAGGATCGGCCCGCTGTGGCGATCACGACCGTAAATCGCAGGTAAAGGATCGAGGGAGTATAAGCGTCCTATGTTAATGTCCAATCGCAACAAGGTGGCAAAGCTGCACTATATGCCGAACGGCTTCCGCCCGCTTTCGTCCGGGGACCATGTCCTCTGCGCGGTGACCGGAGAAGCGATCCCGCTCGACGAGCTCCGTTACTGGAGCGTTGAAAAGCAGGAGCCTTATGCCACCGCCCAGATTTCGGCGCAGGCCCATCTGCCGGAAAGCGAAAAGTGATCCGACGGTTTAAAACTGCACTTTGCCTTTTGACAATCTCGGCTGCCGCTGCGCCGGCGGCCATCGTTTATGCCGGTACCGACGACACCGCCGAAACCAACGACACCGAACAGTCGGCCTTCCGCGAAGCCGTGAAATTCGGCTTCAGCGGCGAGGCCATCCAGGGCGGCGTGATGATCGGCGACGCGCCTGCCGGAACCCGTAGCCTGGCTTTTGACGGCGAGCCGGTCCCGTTCGACGAGGACGGCAAGTTCATTATCGCTTTCAACCGCGATGCTGGTCAGGCCGCGCAACTGGTGGCGACGCTGGACAATGGCGAGGCGGTGAGGAAATTCATCAATGTCGCACCGCGCAAATGGAAGATCGAACATGTAAATATCAATCGTCGTGCGCGGACGGCAAGCGAATCATTTAAGCGGCGACGCGCGCCCGAACTCGCCCGGATCAACGCTGCGCGTAGTGCCACGAATGAAAGTGATGGCTGGCGGCAGACGTTCATATGGCCGGTCAAGGGCCGTATCTCGGGTATGTTCGGTAATCAGCGCATCTATAATGGCGATCCCGGCAGCTATCATAGCGGTGTCGATATCGCCGCTCCGACCGGGACCTATTATGTAGCGCCCGCTGACGGCGTGGTCACTCTAGCCGCATCCAGCCCGTTCACGCTGGAAGGCAATCTGCTGATGATCGACCACGGCATGGGGCTGAACAGCGCCTTTCTGCACGGTTCGGAGATACTGGTCGAAGAAGGTCAGGAAGTGAAGCGCGGCGAACCGATTGGCCGGATTGGGTCAACCGGCAGCGCCACCGGCCTGCTGACCGGGCCGATGGACTGATTTCTACTGACGCTTCGCTGAGGTCAGTCGCGGATCATTCAACCCGCTTTACCCGGATAGCGCGCTGGCCGTTGATTTTGGCAAGATAGCTGCCCATGGCAGCGGTCTTGATCACTATCGTGTCGCCGCTTCGTGGCTCGGCGTTCAGTCGGATGCTGTCGGTCTGCTGCCAGCGGCCGCCTTCTTTCAGCGTCAAAAGCCACTTGCCGTAACCGAATTCACGAGCGGATGTGATCGTCGTTTCCAGTTCCTCGATACGCTCTTCTTTGTCCTTGTCGTCCGATCCACCGCTGAATAGCCGGATTTTGGGAAGCGAGAATCCGAAAAGACCACGGCGCGCTTCCTTGATTTGTTCGCGATCGGCGATAACCACTTGCCGGCTTTGCTGCGCCGCAGCCAGTGACGATACTTTCTCGTCATAACAGGACAGGCGGGCCGTCGTGTCTGTCACCTTCTGACAATCAATAACTTCCTGGAAAATTGCCGGTGGCGGCGTATTTTCGCCATCATCCTTCGCCAGCGCCGATGCGGGCAAAGCCGTGAGCAAGGCCGCGCTACACGCCAATGCTGTTTTGCCAATAATATCGTTCATGATGATCTTCATCCTCTTCTGATGAGCTGAAATGATAGCGATCTATGCCGCATATCCGACATGAATTAAACATCGGCACGAAAATCTACAACCGAATAATCGCAGGAAACGGGGTTTTAGGCCGTGGTTCAAACTGTGGCAAAATAGTTACATTGTCTACAAAATCCGCTCGGGTTGCTGAACAGAAGCTTTACAGCATGGCCATCGATGTTGCATCGGAGCGGCAATTCGACGGATCAATCATTGCGTTTGGGGCGCATAGATTACCGTCGGTCAACAACCGGGGCAGGCCATGGTGGTTTGTTTCTCCAGAATAAGGGACTGGAATATAATGACAAAATTTACGAAGCTAAAAGCGACCGTAGCACCCATGGTGCTGGGAATCGCTATGGTATCTGTACCTGCCTTCGCGCAGGAAGCAGGCGCCGCTGATGAACAACCTGGCGAATTGATTGTTGTTACCGGTTCGCGCATTGCGTCGGCAACGGTCGAATCTGCTGCTCCGCTGCAGGTCGTCACCGCTGAATCGATCGATGACGCTGGTGTTACCAACGTTCAGGAACTTCTCCTTGAAAACCCAGTTTTCGGTACACCTGGTCTTAGCCGTACAAACTCTGCGTTCCTGACTTCAGGTACCGGTGTTGCAACGGTCGATCTTCGTGACCTCGGTTCCGACCGTACACTGGTTCTCGTCAACGGCCGCCGCGTCGTTTCGTCGCTGGCCGGTTCGGCAACCGTCGATCTAAACGTCATCCCGACCCAGTTCGTTGAGCGCATCGACATTCTTACCGGTGGCGCTTCTTCGCTTTACGGTTCGGACGCTGTCGCAGGTGTTGTGAACTTTGTTTACAAGAAGAACTTCGAAGGCATCGAAGCCAACGCACAATACGGTCTCACCGAGCAGGGCGACGACGCCCGCTACCAGATGAACTTGACTGCTGGTACAAACTTCGCTGACGGTGACGGCAACATCATGGTCCACTTCGGCTATTCGAACGAAGAAGGTCTGCTTTCCAAGCAACGTTCGAACACCCAGATCGATGCTCTAGACTCGATCTACTTCGGTGGTGAATATGGCGTCGATACCGAGCCGTTCTTCTCCAGCTTCCCGCCTCAGGGACGTTTCATTACCCCGGGCGCGACCTTCACCTACGATCCACAAGGCAAACTGCAGGATTGTTTCACGACAAACGGAGCTACCTGTACTGCAACTATCGGATCAGGAACGGGCCCCAACGGGTTTAACCGTCAGCAATTCCGTACACTCGCCGTTCCTGTCCAGCGTTATTCTTTCGCTGCAGCTGGTGAATATGCGCTGAGCGACGATATCAACTTCTTCTTCGAGGGCACGTACAACAAGACGTCTTCGTCGCGTATCATCGAGCCGTTCCCGCTCGAATCCGGTGGTTCCAACGGCATTTTCCCATCAGGAGGTGGTTTTAATGTAGAAAACTATCTGCCCGGCACCGCAACTATTGTAGCCAACCCGTTCGTTCCGACAGAAATCCTGAACGCGGCAACGGATACCAATGGTGACGGCTTGCGCGATATCGGCTTCGTCCGTCGTCTCGCCGAATTCGGTCCACGGTCAGGCAAGACGGAACGCGATTTCTATCGCTTCGTAGTCGGTTTTGACGGCGGCCTGTTCGATGATCGTTTCCGTTGGGACGTCAGCTATAACTACGGTCAGGTTAACGAAAACCAGACTTCATCGGGTCAGGTAAATGTTGTCAACTTCCGTGACGCGCTTGCCGTTATGCAGGATGTCAATGACGTAAATGGTAACGGTTCAACAACTGATGCAATTTGTATTAGTGTTGAAGCACGCGCAAACGACTGTGTCGCTGCCAATATTTTTGGTGCCGGCTCGATTTCCCAGGGTGCGGTTGACTACATCCAGGCACAGGGCACCTATCAGACTGGCCTGAAACAACAGGTTCTTCAGGGTAACCTTTCCGGTAGCCTGTTCGATCTGCCTGCTGGTCCACTCGGCATTGCTCTCGGCGTTGAATATCGGAAAGAATCATCTTTCTCGGATAATGATGCTCTGACGAACCAGGGTCTGAACGCCGGTAACAAACTGCCGGACACCAGCGGTTCGTTTGATGTGAAAGAAGCGTTTGCTGAAATCAAGGTTCCGATTTTGGCCGACACTCCGTTCTTCCAGTTGCTGGAAGTCGGCGGCGCGGTTCGTGTCTCCGATTATTCCACTGTGGGTTCGGTTGTGAGCTACAACGTGACCGGTACATGGCAGCCTGTTGATGATCTCCGGATCCGCGGTACCTATGCTCGTGCTGTTCGTGCTCCGAACATCGGTGAACTGTTTGCGGGTCTTTCGCAGACTTTCCCATCGGGCTTGACCGATCCTTGTGAAGGTATTGGCGCAACCGGTGGCGGCGCAACTG
Source organism: Parasphingorhabdus sp. (assembly GCA_036963725.1). Taxonomy (GTDB): domain Bacteria; phylum Pseudomonadota; class Alphaproteobacteria; order Sphingomonadales; family Sphingomonadaceae; genus Parasphingorhabdus. Next base: position 5,471 of record JBALUX010000019.1, read on the forward strand.
GCGACAATTGCCGCGCTGATGCGGGTGTTGCTACCAACATCGCTGCAAACGGTGTCTTCACGCTCAGCCAGCCTGACATTCAGGGTATCTCGGGCTTCAACGGCGGCAACCCCGACCTGTTCGAAGAAACCGCTGACTCCTGGACAGTTGGTGCGGTTCTGTCGCCACGTTCGATCCCTGCATTGGGTAACCTGACGATCACTGCCGATTACTACAACATCAAGATCACCGACGTGATTTCGGGCTTCCCGCGGCAGTTCTCGCTTCAGCAGTGCTATGATGAAGGTAATCCGACATTCTGTGATCTGATTGTCCGTCGTCAGACTGCAACGGCTGTTAACAGCGCAGGTTCGATCGATCTGATCAACCAGCTGTCGGTTAACGCTGCTGTTCTGAAGACTTCGGGTGTCGACGTTACAGCGTCTTGGAGCACTCCACTTGGCCTGACGAACGGCGATCGTCTCTCTCTTCGCGGTGCCTACACGCACGTGATCAAGAACGATTTCTTCTCTCTGCCTGATGCGCCTGCAGATCCTTCTGCTGGTGAAATCGGTAACGCTAAGGATCGCTTCACCGCGAACGCATCCTATTCGAACGAAGACTTCAAAGTCGGATTTACCGGTACGTTCATCGGCAAATCCTACGAAGATGACCAGTTCGATGGACCCAAGGCTCACTCGATCCCAGCTTACTTCCTGCTGGACATGAACACATCCTTCTATGTGTCTGAAAAGTTCGAGTTCTACTTTGGTGTTGATAACATGCTCGACAAAGCTGCACCGAACATCTTGACCGGAACACCGTTCAACGTGACCGGTTCGGATACAGCCGCTGACGTTTATGACGTCTTTGGTCGCCGTTATTACACCGGTGTTCGTCTGCGCTTCTAGTCGCAGCGATCCAATCGGATAAAAAGAAGGCGGGCTTTCGAGCCCGCCTTTTTTATTGCCTGAACAAAATTTTTAGATCGAAGTCGTCGATCAGGGATCTATCGCCCAACCGGTGATCGCATAACGACCGACCGGTGCAAATGGCGCGACATAGGATACCGAGTGACGCTGCGGCACCAGAAACAGGTTAAGGCTGTTGAACATCGGCTTGAACCCCGCTTCGATATTTCCCTGTTCATCGAAAAAATTCAGAAAGCCGCCCCATTCCGACTTCCATTCCGGAATTGTCAGATTGAGCACATAGGCCACGCGTCTGGGGTCTCTGCTGTGCAAGTCGTCATGTTCGGTCAGAAAATGACCGGGTCCGAAACAGGTAGCCTGCGCCTCCGCCTTGATCACCGACGGCACGCCGGTGACTTGCCGGATCAGATTGAGAAACGGCTGGTCGTTGAGATGCTCCAGTAAGCGATTAAGCGGATGGGCCGGGTCCCATTGCCCGAGATAGGCGTCCAGCATCGCATATTGTTCGTAGATGAATCCATATTCCCCGTTGCCGACGGCTTCGCCGGCCTTGTCGTAGATCGTCAGCCTTTGGCTGTCCGATAGCGCTTGCGTCTCCGCAAAACGGAGAGCTTGCGGCCCTTCCGCCCCGATCTGCCACGCCAGCCCCCAATTCGTTTTCGTTTGCAGAACCGACCGGTAATATTCAGCCGTATCGATGCTCAGCGCATTGCGTATCTGAATACGGCCCTGTGCTTTGAATTGCTTTGCCAGATTCATCAGATCGAGATCGGGGTTCAGCTTAAAACCGGCATTTTGATCGGAGTTCATTGTCTGTTTCGGCCTCTATTCCTGGTGTCAAAGCAACGGTGATGGGAGTTCAAGCGAGATATTCTGGCTTTGTGCGACAGCGGCAGACCATTGCACGACCATATCGATCTCTTCGCCATGAGCTTCATCGACGCCTGAATGCTGATCCAGCCGGGCATCCGTGTCAAATTTCGAGAAATCTTTGGAATGTTGTGTAAAAGCCGGGCCGGCAAGGACTTCTGCAAGCCGATCGCCATCGAGATCCAGTTCGAAGAATGATGCTAGACTGGCAATCGTGTCCTGTTTGTTGTCCAAAAATGTCGCGCTATCCAGGGTTTTGACGCGATCACCGCCATATTTCTGTACAATCTTGGCAAATCGCGCATGTTCGGAAAGCCACCCGACCGCCGCAATCTGGATATCGGTTAACCGGAGCAAATCTGCGGAGGCAAAGCCGCTGATCAGATCCCGATCGTCCATGATACCAATGACATTGTCCCGGGCCCAAATGCGCCCCCACATATTTTTCGCCGTCAGCGAGCGCAAAAAGGACTTGAGCGGGGCGTGCAACAGCAATGCTCGAGAATTTGGCCGCATATCCAGGATCGACGGTGCCAGACAATTGACGATATTGGATGGCTTGACGATGACCTTTTCGCCGTTCGAGAAAGGACGCGCAAGCAGGTCGATTGAATGGTCGAGAGCCGTGGCGAGCTTTGTCGGTGCCGCGCCGCGCCGTTTCATGCCAACCAGATCGTTCAGGACGATCGGTTCCTTCAATCCCATGGAAATGCAGTCGATATCCAGCGCCCGGGCCAGCATGGTCGAGCAGGCAAATGCCGAATGGAAGATGAAATCTATCGGAGCCAGCGTGGCACCATCGAGATTGAGGTCTTCCGACCTGATCATCACGCGCGCGGATTGTTCGGGAATATATTCGTCGGTCAGGAAGGTGCAGCGGCGATGTTGCTCGCGATTCAATGCGACAAATTGAAATGCATTGCTGGTTTCATCGTAACGATGGGCGAGAAACTCGGCGTTTCTGGTCATTTCTGTGGTTGAAGTCATGGTGGTCCATAATGCGGGGAAATGGCTGATCGTACAATAGGCGGATTTACCCAAATACCAGGGTTGGTCTATCCCAGAACTTCGACGAGAAGTTTCTGCCAGTTCCCGCCCATGATTTTCGATACGTCTGTCTGGCTGAAGCCATCGTCCAGCAACGCATTGCGGATCGTCATCATGCGGGACAGATTGTTGAGCTCGGGGATCACGACATGTCGTGGATCAACCTCATATCCGGGAATGCCGAGCTTTCGCATCGCCTGCCACCAGCCTAGATATTCTTTGACGCCCTCACCATTGTCATTGTTCAACTTGCGCAGATTTTCCTGCCCTGCCATCGGAAAATCATTGGAGATGCCGACCGCGTCAATGCCGCCGACATTTGCCGCATGCCGGATATGTGCGATCAGATGGTCGATCTTCGGCTGGCTGTCGGTTGTCAGCCAGAAACTCATCATGAAAATGCCAATGACGCCGCCCTTGTCTGCTATGGCCCGGATGCCTTCGTCGGTAATGCAGCGAGGGTGATCGACAATCGCCCGGCATGCACCGTGGGAATAGGCGACCGGCGACTTACTCGCCTGCGCGGTCTCCAATATGGTCGACACCGATCCGTGGGAAACATCGGGCAGCAGACCGACCCGGTTCATTTCGGAAATTCCCGCACGGCCAAGTTCCGTCAGCCCGCTCTGTTCCGTTTCGATCGCGCCGCCGGCAAACTTGTTGTCATTATGATGGGTGAGCTGGAGAACGCGCAAACCCTTCGCGTGAAAATATGCGATCCGGCGGAGATCTTCGCCGATGGTTTCACAGGACTGGAATTGCAGAAATGCAGCGCATCCGGGTTTCGCACCGATGTCGCTGCCGCGTTTGGCAACAAACACCAGATCGCTATCTTCTATCCGGCTGATCGCGGCATCCAGTGACGCATCGTTGACGCCAAAATTGCGCTGGTAACGCGGCGTTCCGTCCGCATCCCGGACTTCTTCGACTTGCGAGACATCGCAGATCATCGCGGTCAGTCCGGCCTGACGGATTTCGTCCAGATTATCGGGAAGGAAACTCAATCCGTCTATCACCGGAGCAGGTCGAACAGCACCGGTCAGGCTCCGCGCCATCGCGATCCCGCCACTGCCCGCCAAAGCGGACAGTGCGGTGCCGCCGACAAAAGCTCTTCGCGAAACTGATTTCAGGTTTTTCATGCCCGCAATATGAAAGCTCAGCCGTTGATTGTCATGCAGTTTCCATCTTCAGCGCGCCGTCGCCTTCGTCGATCTTGACCGTGGATCCATCTGGCACTTCGCCGCGCAGGATCATGTCAGCCAGCGGATCCTGAAGATATTTCTGGATCGCCCGTTTCAGCGGCCGTGCGCCGTAGACCGGATCATAGCCAACCCGTCCCAGCCAGCGCCTTGCGGCATCGGTGAGGTCGAGTTCGATCTTCCGGTCCTTAAGCAATTTCTGCACGCGGAGGACCTGAATATCGACGATCGGCGCCATATGTTCTTCGCCAAGCCGGTGGAACAGGATGATTTCATCCAGCCGGTTGAGAAATTCGGGGCGGAAATGCGCGCGGACGACTTCCATCACCTGCGGTTCGACATCCTTGACCGTCTCGCCATCCTTCATATTCGCCATATATTGGCTGCCCAGATTGGACGTCAGAATGATGAGCGTGTTGGAGAAATCCACGACCCGGCCCTGGCCGTCGGTCAGACGACCGTCGTCGAGAACCTGCAACAGCACGTTGAACACATCGCTATGCGCCTTTTCAACTTCGTCAAACAGGATCACCTGATAGGGACGCCGGCGAACCGCTTCGGTCAGCACGCCGCCTTCATCATAGCCGACATAGCCCGGAGGGGCGCCGATCAGGCGGGATACGCTGTGCTTCTCCATGAATTCGGACATGTCGATCCGGACCATCGCCTGATCATCATCGAACAGGAACCCGGCCAGCGCCTTGGTCAATTCGGTCTTGCCGACGCCGGTGGGGCCGAGGAACAGGAAGCTGCCCAATGGACGATTGGGATCCTGCAAACCGGCACGGCTACGACGGACGGCGGCAGACACTGCAGCAACGGCATCCTTCTGGCCGATCACCCGCTTGCCGATCAGTTCTTCCATCGCCAGCAGCTTCTCGCGCTCGCCTTCGAGCATCTTGTCGACCGGGATGCCGGTCCATTTCGAGACCACAGCGGCAATATCCACGGGGGTGACTTCTTCGCGCAACATCGCGCCCACGGTATCGTCGGCGGCCTCTTCGAGCGCTTTTTCGAGATTGGGAATGGTACCGTAGCTCAGCTCGCCAGCCTTGGCGAGATCACCGGCACGTTCTGCCTGTTCCAGCTCGAGCCGCGCATGGTCCAGCTGTTCCTTGAGCTGGGCCTCGGCGTTGATCTTGTCTTTTTCACCCTGCCAGCGCGTGGTCAATTCTGCGCTCTGCTGTTCAAGCTCGGCCAGTTCTTTCTCAAGCGTTTCGAGACGTCCCTTGGAGGCATCATCGGTTTCTTTTGACAGCGCCTCGCGTTCGATCTTGAGCTGGATGATTCTCCGGTCGAGCGTTTCGATTTCTGCGGGTTTTGATTCCACTTCCATACGGATGTGCGATGCCGCTTCATCCATCAGATCGATGGCTTTGTCGGGCAGGAACCGGTCCGAAATATAACGGTTGGAGAGTGTCGCCGCGCTCACCAGAGCAGCATCGGTAATCCGCACGCCATGGTGCAGCTCGTATTTTTCCTTCAGTCCGCGCAGGATGGAGATTGTGTCCTCGACGGTCGGTTCGCCGATGAATACAGGCTGGAATCGCCGCTGCAACGCTGCGTCTTTTTCGACATATTTCTGATATTCGTTGAGCGTGGTCGCACCGATACAGTGAAGTTCACCGCGTGCGAGCGCCGGCTTCAGCAGGTTGGAGGCATCCATTGAGCCTTCCGAAGCGCCAGCGCCAACGAGAGTGTGCATTTCGTCGATGAACAGAATGATTTCGCCTTCGGCCCCGCGTACTTCGTCGAGCACAGCCTTGAGCCGCTCTTCAAACTCGCCGCGATATTTCGCACCAGCGATGAGAGAACCCATGTCGAGCGCCATCAAGCGGCGGTCCTTCAGGCTGTCCGGTACATCGCCATTGGCAATGCGCAGCGCCATGCCTTCGGCGATAGCGGTCTTGCCGACGCCGGGTTCACCGATCAGGACCGGATTATTCTTGGTCCGGCGCGCCAAGATCTGGATCGTGCGGCGGATCTCCTCGTCGCGGCCGATGACCGGATCAAGCTTGCCGTCGCGCGCGGCCTGGGTCAGGTCGCGAGTATATTTCTCCATCGCTTCATAAGCGTCCTCGGCCGAGGCGGTGTCCGCCGAGCGACCGCCGCGCAAATCGTTGATCGCGCTGTTCAGCGCTTCCGCAGTTACTCCCGAGGATTGCAGCGCCTTGCCCGCAGCCGTGTCCTTCGAGAGGAGTAGCGCGAGGAGCAGCCGTTCGACGGAAACATAGCTGTCACCAGCCTTTTCGGCGATCTGCTCGGCCTGATCCAGCACGCGAACCGCGTCGTTGTTCAGTCCCGGTGTCTGCTGTGCTCCACTGCCTGAAACTGCCGGAATTTTCGCCAGTGCTTCATCAATGGCCTGATGGGCTTTTTTCGCATCGCCGCCAGCCTTGGTAATAAGACCCGCCGCCATGCCCTGATCGTCTTCGAGCAATGCCTTGGCCAGATGGGCAGCGGTAATCTGCTGGTGGTTCATCCGGATCGCCACGGTCTGGGCGGATTGCAAAAAGCCCTTGGCGCGGTCGGTAAATTTCTCAAGGTTCATCGGTTCATCCTGTTCAGTCTCAGTGTCTGATCATAAATATGGTGTTGCAGTGGTGCAACACAACCATATTGATGACTTTTTCCGTCGGGTTGATATGGTAAGCGCTAAAGGGCGTTAAGATACACGCAGCATATGATGCTGTCGGAGAGGAAAAAATACGTGAAAACACTTAAGCGTGTGGGCATCGGGTTGCTCATCATTGTTGTGCTGTCGGCAATCGGTCTCTCGGTCTGGGAACCGCTGAGTGTTGAAGAATCGGCTCCGCCACCGGATGGCACTTATGAAGCCCGCATTGTCCGCGACGAGTTCGGTGTGCCGCATATATTCGGCAAGACCGATGCCGATGTCGCTTATGGGGTTGCTTACGCCCATTCCGAAGATGATTTTGCGACGCTGCAGGAAGTGACGGCGATGACGCGGGGCCGGATGGCCACGCTCAACGGCGCGGACAGCGCGCCGATCGACTATATCGCCGCTTTGCTCGATGTGCGCGGCACGGTGAACCGCAAATATGATGATTTACCGGCCGATGTCCGCGCTGTGCTGGCTGGCTATGCTTCTGGTCTCAACGCTTATGCTGCGGATCATCCCGAAGAGGTCAAGCTGTCCAAATTATTCCCCGTCAATGGTCAGGATATCGCTGCAGGCTTCGTATTGCGTTCGCCTTTTTTCTTTGGACTGAACAACCCGATCGAAGCGCTGGTCCAGAACAAGCCGCTGCCGCGCGAGGGCGGTCCGCGTCTGTCCGATGAGCCTGCCAAAGCATCCATCCACCCGCTCAGCCCTGACAAGCTGATCGAAGACAAGACAGTCACGCCCGTCGGCCCCGACCCCGACGAGAATGGTTCCAACGCCTATGCGCTTGCGCCGGAACTCTCGCCGGAAGGCAAGACCCGCCTGATCTCCAATTCGCACCAGCCGTTGCGCGGCAATGTCGCCTGGTACGAACTTGTCCTGCATAGCGAAGAAGGCTGGGACTTTGCCGGCGCCAACTTCCCCGGTTCGCCGTTCCCGTTTCTCGGACATAATAAATATCTCGGCTGGACCAATACGGTCAACCGCCCCGATCTGGTCGACGTCTACAAGCTCATACTGAATGATAAGAAAGACGCCTATCGCTTTGACAGGGAATGGAAGCCTCTTGAAAAGAAACGTGTCTGGCTGAAGATTAAATATGGCCCGTTCGTCATTCCCTATCCGCAGGTCGCCTATCGCTCGATCCACGGGCCGGTGATCATGAACGACAGCGGCGCCTATGCGCTGCGCTATGCCGGGATCGACGAGCTCGACATGCTGACCCAATATTACCGCATCAACAAGGCGACGAATTTCGACGAATGGCAGGCGGCGATGGCGGGGCAGGGCGTTCCGGCGACCAATTTCATCTATGCCGATGCCGAGGGCAATATCGGGATGTACTATAACGCGATGTTCCCTGACCGGCCCGAAGGCTATGACTGGCGCGGGATATTGCCCGGCGACAGTTCAAAGGCCCTGTGGCAGAAAACCCTGCCGTTCACTCGCGTGCCCGCGCTGGTCAATCCGGCATCGGGTTACGTCATGAACGCCAACAACACGCCCTATATCGCGGCAGGGCCGGGGGACGAGCTCAAACCCGACAATTTCTCTCCGCTGCTTGGCGTCGAGGATGACCAGACCAACCGATCGCGTCGTTCGATCGCCTTGCTCGAACGGGCCAATGATGATGGCAAGATCACCGACGCCGAATTGTGGGCCATCAAATATGACACCGGCTACGAGAAAGCGGGCTATGCCAAGGACTGGCTCGACCGGATCGCCGCGCTTGATCTGAAAGGCAGCGCGAAACTGCTCAAGGCACAGCAATTGCTTGGCCAGTGGGACTGGAATCTGGATGGCAATGGCCCGGCAGACGCGCTTGCGCTGATGGTGCTGCGTCCGGCCAACAAGTCGCATTATAACCGCGGCGAAATGCCCGATCCGCGGGAGATATTGCAGGAAACGGTCGACCATCTGACGAAATATTTCGACAGGATCGATCCGCCGATGACGGATGTGCTGCGCATGCGCCAGGGCGACGTCGATCTGCCGGTCGACGGCGGCAACGACACGATCCGCGCTTCGACCCTCTGGGATGTCGAAGAGGACGGGCGCCTGTCCGTGCGCCATGGCGACAGCTACATCATGTTCATAGAATGGGCTAAGGACGGCAAGGTCCAATCCCGTTCGATCCAGCCGTTCGGCGCCGCAACCACGCGCCCGGACTCGCCGCATTATACCGACCAGATGCAGCTGTTTGTCGACAAGAAGCTGAAGCCTGTGTGGTTTGATCCGAAGGATCTGGAGAAGCACAAGACGAGTGATAAGGTGGTGCGGGGGAACTGATAGACCGGCACGCCTAGTCCGCAGAGCTCCGCGTCAAGCGCGGAGCACGTTATAGTAAGCGTTGTGCTAAAAGGAGCACTGTGCTCCGCACTTGATGCGGAGCTCTGGAGGCAAGCGAAATGGCAATTTCATGACCAAAGCCGGCTACGTCTATCTCATGGCCAACAGGCGGCGCGGAAAAACCTATCTCGGCGTCACCAGCAATCTAGTGCAGCGCGCCTATCAGCATCGCAACAAGCTGATCGAGGGATATTCAAAGGAACATGATTGTTCCTTGCTGGTCTGGTTTGAAGCCCATGACGATATTCAGGATGCAAGGGCGCGTGAATGGAAACTCAAAAAATGGCGCCGGGAATGGAAAATTGCGCTGATCGAGGAGCGTAACCCCGAATGGCGCGATCTCTACCATGATATCGTCTAGTCCGCAGAGCTCCGCGTCAAGCGCGGAGCACGTTATTGCAGGCGCTTCCTATAATGAGCGCTGTGCTCCGCACTTGATGCGGAGCTCTGGAGGCAAGCACTTCCCTAGGGTGCTCGAGCCGTATTCACTGCCTCGCGTGGCAGGTCCATGCGGTGCCAAGACCTCGCGGCGGAAACTCTCACCTAACCCCGGCCAGTTGCATCTGTTTGTCGACAAGAAGTGAAGCCTCTGGCGTTTGAACCGGCACAACCGGCGAAACATAAGGCGAGCGTTAAGGGGGCGATCGACTGGCAAAGCGGCAAGATTATCATCGCGTCGATGATGGTCACCACCTTCGGGCTCACTTGATATGACAGTGTCTTAAAGCTTCGGGATATGACAGGTTCGCTCAAAATCAGATCGCGAGCACAGGAGAATCCCCATATGCGCACTGTAAAGGCTTTTGCAGCCAACCAAGCCGGGAACCCGCTGGAACCCTTCGAATATCAATTGGGGCCGATGGCATCCAATGATATTGATATAAAGGTCGAGCATTGCGGTCTGTGTCATACCGATCTCAGCCTGCGCAACAATGCCTGGGGAATAACCGAATTTCCCTTTGTCGGCGGGCATGAAGCCACCGGCACGGTGATCGATGTTGGTCCAGAAGTGACGCACGTCAAAATCGGCGACCGGGTCGGGCTGGGCGGCCATTCGCATTATTGCATGACCTGCTGTCAATGTCTGAACGGGGATCACAATCTCTGCGAATCCGTACAATCCACGGTTTCGGCGGGCCGTCATGGCGCTTTTGCTGACATCGTTCGCGCATCGGGCGTCAGCGTTATCAAGCTACCGGATAATCTTGAATCCCGGGACGCCGGACCATTGTTCTGCGCGGGCATCACCGTTTTCAATCCCTTTGTGAAATTCGACATCAAGCCAACCGCGCGCATTGCCGTGCTGGGTATTGGCGGACTGGGGCATCTGGCGTTGCAATTTGGCAAAGCCTGGGGCTGTCATGTCACCGCACTGACGTCCAGCGCCTCCAAGAATGACGAAGCCAAGGCGTTCGGTGCCCATGAGGTGATCAACTCCCGTGATCCCGAAGCCCTGGCCGCAGCAGCGGGAAGCTTTGATGTTATTTTGAGCACGGTTGACGTCGCGCTGGACTGGAATGCCATTATTGCCATGCTGAAGCCTAAAGGCAGATTGCATTTTCTCGGCGTTCAGGCGGTTCCGGCCGAGCTGCAGCTGATGCCGCTGATGTTCTCCCAATTGTCGCTTTCTTCCTCGCTGGTGGGCAGCCCCCAGACAATTGCCGACATGCTGGAATTCTGCGCCCGCCATGACATCAAGGTGGCCACCGAGCATTTCCCCTTCGAGAAGATCAACGAGGCGCTGGCGCATCTGGAGAGCGGGGAGGCGCGCTATCGCATTGTGCTGGATAATTGAGGCGGACGCGGACTGCCGGGATTCAGGCTCAAATCAAGTCTAAGGCACCAGCACCGTATCCACCGCCTCCGGCAACAGATCCGGATAATCGGTAATATAATGCAATCCCCGGCTTTCCTTCCTTGCCAGCGCTGATTTCACGATCAGGTCCGCGACCTCGATCAGATTGCGCAGCTCGATCAGATCCTGGGTGACGCGGAAATTGCCGTAATATTCTTCGACTTCGCCGCGTAGCAGATTGATGCGATTCTGGGCGCGTTCGAGCCTTTTGGTGGTGCGGACGATGCCGACATAATTCCACATGAAGCGGCGAATCTCGGTCCAGGTCTGCTTGATCACAACCTCTTCGTCGCTGTCGGTGACGCGGCTTTCATCCCAGGGACGGATTGGGGGCGGGGCAGGGAGCTCATCCCAGTGTTCGGCGATATCCCGCGCCGCCGCGTCGCCGAAGACGAAACATTCGAGCAGGCTGTTGGAGGCCAGACGGTTGGCACCGTGCAGGCCACTCTCGCTGGATTCGCCGGCGGCATAAAGTCCCGGCAAATCGGTGCGGCCCGCGAGATCGATCAGGATTCCGCCACAGGTATAATGTTGGGCCGGCACCACCGGGATGGGTCCGGTTGTCATGTCGATGCCCAAGCCGATCAGCTTCTCATAGATATTGGGGAAATGGCCCTTCACAAATTCCGGATCGCGGTGCGAGATATCGAGATGGACATAGTCCAGCCCGAGCCGCTTGATCTCGTGGTCATTGGCGCGCGCCACAATATCGCGCGGCGCCAGCTCCATGCGTTCCGGATCGAAGCGATCCATATAGCGGTCGCCAGCTTCATCGCCTGCATCGTCCGGCAGTATCAGATGCCCGCCTTCGCCGCGCACCGCTTCGGTGATCAGGAAATTCTTGACCTCGAGATTATAGAGGCAGGTCGGGTGGAACTGCATCATTTCCATATTGGAAACCCGCGCGCCCGCACGCCAGGCCATGGCGATGCCGTCGCCGGTCGCGCCGCGCGGTGCGGTGGAGAAAAGATAGGTCCGTCCGGCGCCGCCGCTCGCCATGATTGTCGCGCGCGAAGTCAGCGTCTCGACATGGCCGGTTTCGTTGTTCAGCGCATAGACGCCCCAGACATTTTTCGCGCCGGTCGGCGTTTCCGCATGGCGGTCGACGATCAGATCGATTGCCACCATATGTGGGCGTAGCGTGATATTCGGGTGGGCCGCAGCGGTATTCTGCAAGGCTTCCTGCACCGCCCAGCCAGTGGCGTCGTCCACATGGACGATGCGCCGGTGACTGTGGCCCCCTTCGCGGGTGAGATGCAGGACTTCCGCTTCCTTGTTGAAGGGGACGCCCATGTCTTCCAGCCGTTCAATCGCGGCAGGGGCATTTTCGACGACAAATTCGACGGTTTCGCGGCGGTTCAGGCCGGCACCGGCGACCATCGTATCGTTGATATGATTTTCAAACGTATCGCCCGCATCGAGCACTGCGGCAATCCCGCCCTGAGCCCATGCGGTAGAGCCGCCGGTCAGTTCACCCTTGGCGAGCACCAGCACCTTGTGGGTGCGGGCCAGCGTGATGGCTGCGCTCAGTCCGGCTGCGCCGGATCCGACAATGATAACGTCATGGTTCAATTTAAAATTCCGTTCGTCCTGAGCCTGTCGAGCCGCAGGCCACCGCAGGTGGCCGACCGCTCTCCGCTAAACGCCGTGGTTCGACTGGTTCACCACTGGCGGCCACCGGCGCGTACATCGTTGTCACGCGGCTTTGGCGCGGGTCAGGTTGAGAAACACATCCTCGAGATCCGCTTCTTTCGTGGTGACCTCGACAATCGCAAAGCCGCGTTCCTGTATCGCCGCCATCACACCGCCGGCGTTGGTCCGGTCCTTGTTATAAGTGACGGCAACCGTGCGCGGACCGATAATTTCGGCTTTTTCGAACAATGTATTGGCAAAGGAAACCGCGTCCTGCGCCTCGCTGATGTCGCGGTCCAGCGTCAGTTCGACCAGCTTTTCGCGCGCCATGTCGACCAGTTCGGGCGTCGGCTTGTTGGCGATCAGCTTGCCGTGATTGATAATCGCGATGCGGTCGCAGAGATTTTCCGCTTCTTCCAGATAATGGGTCGTCAGCACGATGGTCACGCCGGCCTTGTTGAGATCGACGACATATTCCCAGAGCTGTTGCCGCAGGTCGATATCGACGCCCGCTGTAGGCTCGTCGAGCACCAGAATCGGTGGCGAGTGGACCATCGCCTTGGCGACCAGCAGCCGTCGCTTCATGCCGCCGGACAAGGTCCGGGCATAGGCATCGGCCTTGTCTTCCAGATGCACGGCGCGCAGCAATTCCATCGTCCGGCGCTTCGCTTTCGGCACGCCATAGAGACCGGCCTGCACTTCCAGTGCTTCGGAAGGCGTGAAGAAGGGATCGAAGATGATTTCCTGCGGTACGATGCCGATCGAGGCCTTGGCATTGCGCGGGCTGTCATCAATATCAAAGCCCCAGATACTGGCGCTGCCGCCGGTCTTGCGGACCATTCCGGAAAGAATATTGATTAGCGTCGACTTGCCGGCGCCATTGGGTCCGAGAAGCCCGAAAATAGAGCCGCGCGGCACATCGAAACTGACGTCGTCGAGCGCCTGTTTGCCGCCGGCATAGGTTTTGGAGAGGTTTTTAATCGAAATCGCTGCATCAGTCATTCCGGCGGCATACCCATATTGATTCCCATAATCAAAGGCTTTGGCAGAGGCGTCATGGTGAGGGGAATAACACTTGCCCGGGCCGGGACCTGACTGCGGACGATTGCTATTGTGCGACCGCTATCCAGGCCGATGCCAATAGGTAATTGCAATATTAACCATGTTGCCGACCCATTTGCTTCACGCCTAGTGATTAGGCCGCCGGAAATGTGGGGCAATGAACATCCAGTCGGCCGTCGACATTCCAGGCGCGCTGCAAAGCGCTCGTCTCGGGAGACCTCGACATGGCTGTCGAGCAGATGCCGGGCGTTCCTGTGGTGGAATTTGATGTTGCCGCCGCTTTTCAATGGCCAACGGCTGGCTATCTATCCCGCCACTAGCAGCATTGCTGATATGAGGAATTGCAATATTACCGATGAAAATCAATATCTTGTATCGTTAATTTCAAAGGTTACCGCGAATTTAACCATGCGGGTAAAGGTTAAATTACAACTATCGATATAAGACAGTTAACAACCGATATAGGACAGATTTTGTGATGACCAGAGAACAAATCTTACCACGCCTGATTGGTGGCCTTTTTTTCGTGCTTGTCGTTTTGACAGGTGCACCGGCTGCCTTCGCACAAGCTACCGATACCGACGCCAGAGCTGTGACCATTGGTCCGCTTTCCGTGGTCAAGACCCGCGATTTGCAATATGGCAACATCATTCCCGGCACCGGCAATGGCACAATGTCCATTGATCCCCGCAACGGTGATATATCGATGACCGGCGGCGCCATCCGTGCCGGCGGAGTGGCCACTCCGGCCAATTTCATAATTTACGGCGGGCCGAATCAGATTGTCGAAATATCAATCCCCGGTTCCTTGTTGGTGACCCACACCAACGGCACAGACCAGATGCGGATCGATCGACTGTCGATCGGCAACGGCAACCGGAACTTCAGCACCTTCGTGCGCGGTTTGCTGGGAACGCTGGGCATCTATGATCTGACGGTTGGCGGGCGGCTGCGCGTCAATGGCAACCAGCAGACAGGGGCCTATAGCGGATCCTTCATCATGACCGTCGACTATCAGTGATTTTGGGCAGTGATTTCGGGTAATGATTATCGGTTGATATCGGGCAGGCGTGAGAAAATATTGCGCCCCCGCAAATCTGTTGCTAATTCACCGGCATGATCGAAGCTCCCGAAATCGTCAAAACTTCCAAGAAACGCGTATCCTGTGACGGATCGACCGATATTGCGGGCGGCGCTGCCCTGGGCCATCCCCGAGTCTGGTTGGAAATTGACGAAAAAGGCTATGTCGATTGCGGCTATTGTGACCGGCGATTCGTTCTGACCGGCGGTCCCGCGGACATCTCTCCGGCGCTCTCCGAAGAATAATCCGACATAGGGGGTGCAAGGTCCCCAATATATTTCTATATATAGGGGATGACAGAAAACCTTGATCCCCGCTCGTTTCTATATCGCCCCGATGGCCTGGACCCGGAGCGCGCCAAAGCGCTTGTTGCCGACAGCCTGTCCGCTTGCGACGATGGCGAACTTTATCTGCAATATAGCGCGGTCGAGAGTTTCGGCTTTGACGACGGTCGCCTGAAGACCGCCGACTATAGTACCGACAGCGGCTTTGGCCTGCGCGGCGTGTCGGGCGAGATGACCGGTTTTTCCTTCAGCAATGAAACCAGCGAGGCGGCGATCAAGCGCGCTGCCGAGACCCTGAAATTGCTCGACCCGGCCAAGGGCGAAAAAGCCCCGCCACCGCGCGGCAACAACCGCCATCTTTATGGCGAAGCCAATCCGCTGGAAGCGATACCCTTTGCCAAGAAAGTCGCGCTCTGTCAGCAGATTGATGCCGCAGCCCGCGCCCGTGATCCCCGCGTTGCCCAGGTTTCCGTCGGACTGTCCGGCAGCTGGAGCGTTGTCGAAATCGTTCGTCCCGACGGCTTTGTCGCCACCGACGTTCGCCCTCTGGTGCGGCTCAACGTATCGATTGTCGCCGAGCAAAACGGCCGGCGTGAAAGCGGCAGCTTCGGCATGGGCGGACGTTATCTCTATGACGATCTGTTCGAGGAAGCGCGCTGGAACCGCGCTGTCGACGAGGCGCTGGCGCAGGCTCTGGTCAATCTCGAGAGCGTTGACGCGCCAGCCGGCGAACAGACCGTATTGCTCGGCCCCGGCTGGCCCGGCATCATTCTCCACGAAGCCATCGGCCATGGCCTCGAGGGCGATTTCAACCGCAAGGGCACCAGTGCCTTTTCCGGCAAGATCGGCCAGCGCGTGGCTGCGCCCGGCGTCACCGTGGTCGATGATGGCTCGATCCGCGAACGGCGCGGCTCGCTCAGCATTGATGACGAAGGCACGCCGACGCAGGAAAATGTGCTGATCGAGGACGGCATATTGAAATGCTATATGCAGGACCGGCTGAACGCGCGCCTGATGGGCGTTCCGGCTACCGGCAACGGTCGCCGCGAAAGCTATGCCCACGCGCCGATGCCCCGGATGACCAACACCTTCATGCGCGGCGGCAATGATGATCCGGCCGAATTGATGAGCCGGGTCAAAAACGGCATCTACGCCAAAAGCTTCGGCGGCGGGCAGGTCGACATTGTCTCCGGCAAATTCGTCTTCTCCTGTACCGAGGCTTACAAGATCGAAAATGGCAAACTCGGCGCGCCGATCAAGGGCGCGACGCTGATCGGTGACGGCCCGACCGTGCTGACCAAGGTCGCCGGTATCGGCAATGACATGGCGCTCGACGAAGGCATTGGCATGTGCGGCAAAGGCGGCCAGTCCGTGCCCGCTGGCGTCGGCCAGCCGACCTTGCTGGTGGAAGGGCTGACCGTCGGGGGGACGGCTTGACAACCGGATGGATTGCGCTGCGATGAACTGGCCTGCTGAAATATTGTCCTTCTGGTTTCAGGAGCTTGACCCCAAGGACTGGTGGGCGAAGAGCGATGCCACCGATGATCTGATCAGGGAGCGTTTTCTGGAGCTCTGGGAAGAACAGAAATCGAAAACCGCTGACGATTTCCTCACCTCGCCGGAAACCGCACTGGCCGCCGTCATCCTGTTCGACCAGTTCCCGCGCAATATGTTCCGCGACAGCGCCGATGCCTATTCGACCGATCATCTCGCGCAGCAGATTGCCGAAAAGGCGGTGGATCTGGAACTCGACGCGCAATTGCCCGAGGACCAGCGCGCTTTCCTCTATATGCCATTCATGCATGCGGAGGACATCCAAATGCAAAATCGGTCCGTCACCCTGTTTACCAAACTCGGCAGCAACCAGAAATTCGCCAATGAGCATCGCGACGTGATCGCGAAATTCGACCGCTTCCCGCACCGCAACAAAATTCTCGGGCGGCAGACCCGGGCCGAGGAACAGGCCGCCATCGACGCCGGGGCGAGTTGGTAGCCGCTGTGCCGGTCGTCGCCGTCAGACAGGCCTGGCGCGCGCTGCAAATCTGGCCCGCCGCTGGCCGCTGGAAATCCGCCCTGGGCATCGCGCTTCCGGCGGCAGCGATTATCGCGCTGTCGGGATATCTGGGCGGCTGGCTCCGCTTCGACCCCGTAACCGATCTCCCGTCTTCGCTGATCGCCGCCGCCATCCTGTTCTTTGTCCCCGCTCTTGTCGAAGAGCTGGTCTTTCGCGGCGTGCTGCTATCCTGGTTCGCAACAATCTCGCAACGCTGGGGCAACTGGCTTTCGATCGGCCTGTTCGTGCTCTGGCATCCCGTCCAGGCGCTGATCTTCGGGCCGCCATGGTCGGCAATATTCCTGCAGCCCTCGTTTCTGTTTGCTACGTTCATCCTCGGCATTATATTGACCCATATCCGGATCGTTTCGCAATCCCTGTGGCCTGTGATATTGATCCACTGGCTGCTGGTCCTGGCCTGGAAGCTTCTGTTCGGCGGACCATTTTACTGAGAAAGGCGAGACATGGCGGAATTTTTCGATGCACTGACCGATGATCATATTGCCTTCATCGCCAAACAGCCGATATTCTTTGTCGCCACTGCGGCGGCGGACGGGCGGATCAATCTCTCGCCCAAGGGCTATGATGCGTTCCGGGTGATCGGCCCCGCGCGCGTTGCCTATCTCGATCTGAGCGGCTCGGGCAACGAGACCCACGCCCATCTGGTCGCCGACGGCCGGATCACCATCATGTTCAACAATTTTGCCAATCCGGCGCTGATCATGCGACTCTATGGAACCGGAAAGCCGGTGCTGCCGCAGGACCAAGGCTGGGATGACCTGGCCGCGCATTTCGACATATTGCCCGGCACCCGCCAGATTTTCGACATCAAGGTCGACAATATACAGACCAGCTGCGGCTGGGGCGTACCGCAAATGGAAATGAAAGCCGAGCGAGAGACTCTGGTCAAATATCATCGTCAGGCCGATCCCGAAGCCTGGGTGGCAAAGTCCGCCGGCCGGGTGAAAAGCATCGACGGCCTGCCAACACGCGCGACGGACCGCTATTTTGGCGAGCAATAGATCATGAGTCTGGTTGAATTGTCCCGCCATATGCACGGCGTCGAAGCGGAGATCATCCGCGGACGGCTGGAAGCAGCCGGCATCGGCGCGGTCTGTTTCGACAGCAATGTCAATATCGTCGAGGGCGCCGGAATCGCGTTGCCCGCCCGGGTGATGGTGCTGGCCGAGGACCTGGCCGAAGCGAAAGCGATATTGGCGGAGGATGTGTCATTATGACCGGTGCCGGAAAAATTTCTCTCGCGCTGGGCGGTGGCGCCGGTCTCGGCTGGACCCATATCGGCGTGCTGCGGGCGATCGACGATAGCCCGCTGGAAATCGCCGCCATTGCCGGCACCTCGATGGGCGCCATTATCGGCGCGAGCTATGCGGTAGGCAAGCTTGACTATCTCGAGGACATGGCCCGCAACGTCAATTTCCGCAATATGCTGCGGTTCATGGACCCCTATTTCAAGCGCGGCGCGGTCATGGGCGCGCGCAATATCGAGAAAGAGCTCGAGACCGAACTCGGCCATCTCGATTTCAAGGATCTGCCCTTTCCGGTCGCGGCGGTTGCTGCCGATCTGCGCACCGGCGATACGATCGTGATGAAATCCGGCAAGCTGGTGCCCGCGGTCCGGGCCTCGATGTCGCTGCCCGGTATCTTCAAGCCGGTCGAACATGAGGGCCGCTTGCTCGTAGACGGCGGCGCGGCTCTGCCGGTTCCGGTCTCACCGGTGCGGGCACTGGCGCCCGAAGCCCTGTGCCTGTCGGTCAACCTGCAGGATGATTTCATCAATCGCTCGATCGCCGCAGGCATAACCGAAAACAGCGCCAAGGAACCCAATAGCATCGCAATCATCAAAGCCTCGGTCGGCCTGTCGCTGCGCAACCTCGGCCGCTACTCGCTGGCGCTCGATCCGCCCGATTTCGCCATGTCGCCGCCGGTCGGCCATATCGATATCCAGAATTTCTTCCGCGCCGACGAACTGATCGATATCGGCCGGCGCGAGACCGAAAAGGTCATCCCGCAGATAATGGCGCGTCTGGCGGAGCAGTCTGCCTAAAATTTGTGCACTTGTGCTGCAATGCACAATATTTACTCTTCCTTAAGAGTCCCAAATTCATGAAAATCCTTTGAATCCAAGGCCTTCCGATTCTGGCACGGGCTTTGCGAAGAGACCCCCGCAACAACAATAGGGGGCGTAATGAAATTTATCATAGCCATAATCAAACCGTTCAAGCTTGACGATGTTCGTGAAGCGCTGACCGGTGTCGGTGTGACCGGCATGACCGTAACCGAAGTCAAAGGCTTCGGTCGGCAAAAGGGCCAGACGGAAGTCTATCGCGGCGCGGAATATACCACGAACATGGTTCCGAAGCTGAAAATCGAGGTTGCCTGCAGCAGCGCTGTCGCAGCCCAGGCGGTCGAGGCGATCCAGACCGCCGCGGGAACGGAATCGATTGGTGACGGCAAGATCTTCACGCTCGGTCTCGAAGACGCCGTCCGCATCCGCACCGGTGAAACCGGCGACACAGCAATATAATCGGGGAAACAGATAATGAGAAAATTTTTGACGATTTCAGCAGGATTGGCGGTCATAGGTGCCGCTGCTCCTGCGCTTGCGCAGGAGGCGGTTGAAGCAGCCGACCCCAGTGCCAATACTGCCTATATCCTCAACACGCTGCTTTTCCTGATCGGTGGATTTCTGGTCATGTGGATGGCCGCCGGATTTGCCATGCTGGAAGCAGGTCTTGTCCGGTCGAAAAACGTGTCGATGCAGTGTCTGAAGAATATCGGACTCTATTCGATCGCCGGTATCATGTTCTGGGTAATCGGCTACTCGATTGCCTATCCGGGCTTTGAAGGCGGCTATTTCGGTATCGCTGACTTCCCTTATGCCATGCAAGGCGTCGGTGAAGCCGATGTCGACACCGGCTATTCGATTGCATCCGACTGGTTCTTCCAGATGGTCTTCTGTGCAACCACGGCGTCGATTGTATCCGGCACCGTTGCAGAACGGGTGAAAGTCATTCCGTTCTTCATCTTCGTTTTCGTGCTGACCGGGTTCATCTATCCCGTGATTGTCAGCTGGGAATGGGGCGCAGGCTGGCTCGATGCGATGGGCTTCAGTGACTTTGCTGGTTCTACCTTGGTCCACTCGACTGGTGGCTGGGCAGCTTTGGCTGGTGCATTGATCATCGGCCCCCGTCTCGGACGCTATATCAATGGCAAGGTTACCGTGATGCCGGGTTCGAGCATTCCATTGGCGACCCTGGGTACGTTCATCCTGTGGCTCGGCTGGTTCGGTTTCAACGGTGCATCGCAGCTCGCAATGGGCACGATCAGCGATGTCAGCGATGTCTCCAAGATCTTCGTCAACACCAATATGGCTGCCGCAGCTGGTGTAGTTGTTGCGATCATCCTGACGCAAATCATGTACAAGAAGATCGATGTCACGATGGCACTCAACGGCGCACTTGCTGGTCTGGTCTCGATAACGGCTGAGCCCCTGGCTCCTTCGGTACCGCAGGCACTTCTGATCGGTGGTATCGGTGGCGCGATTGTTGTCTTCGCCGTTCCTCTGCTCGACAAGCTGAAGATCGATGATGTTGTCGGCGCGATCCCGGTCCACCTTATGGCTGGTATCTGGGGTACGCTGATCGTTCCTTTCTCCAACACCGAAGTGCCGTTTGTTGCACAGCTTACCGGTGTTGTCGCCACTGGCGTGTTCGTGATGATCACGAGCTCAATCGTCTGGTTTGCGCTTAAATACACCATCGGTGTGCGTCCGACTGAAGAGCAGGAAATGCTCGGAATGGATATCGCCGAAGTGGGTGTCGAAGCCTATCCGGAATTTGCCAAAGGCTAACCAGTTTGGCGCCGGCCCTCTCCTCCCAAAATTCGGGTCGGCGCCTCACCTTGTTCCTCCTGCGAACAAATAACTTTATGGCCGGTGATGTGAAAACATCCCGGCCATTTTTTTTATCGGCAACAGATCACCAAGGGCTGCAGACCGGATAAATGAACAGTTTCGACTATCTGGTGGTCATCGCCTATCTCGCGGCGATGCTGATGTTCGGAATGTTCCTCAGCAAGCAGAACGACGAAGGCGATTATTTTCTCGGCAACAAGGCGATAGGCTGGTTCCCCCTCGGTCTGTCGGCCATGGCCACCCAATTATCGGCAATCAGCTTTATCTCGGCGCCGGCCTTTGTTGGCTTGCGGGAAGGCGGCGGGCTGAAATGGCTGACCTTCGAATTTGCGCTGCCTCTGGCGATGCTGCTGGTGATGTTCGTGATCATGCCGCCGCTCTACCGCTCCGGCGTGATCAGCATATTCGACTTCCTGGAGCAGCGGATCGGCCGGTCGACCCGCTTCCTGATCAGTGTCGCCTTTCAGATCGTGCGCGCCTTCGGCACCGGAATCATGGTCTATACGACCGGTATCATCATCGAGGCGGTTCTGGGCGTTCCATTCATCCAGTCGATCCTCGCGATCAGCATAATCACCATCATCTATTCCTTTCTCGGCGGCATCCGGGCGGTGGTCTACGCCGACGCGATCCAGATGGTGCTGATCGTCTTCGGACTGCTGGTCTGTCTGGCCTATGCGATCACGTTCATCGGCGGCTTCGATATATTCTGGGCGAGCATAGATCCGGAGCGGTTGCGGGTTGTCGACTGGACCTATGCGGGGCTTGTGACCGATGAATTTGCCCTGTTGCCGATGCTGTTTGGCGGCTTCGTGCTCTATGTGTCTTATTATGCCTGCGACCAGACCCAGGCCCAGCGGTCGCTCTCGGCCAAAAGTCTCGGGGATGTTCGCAAATTGCTCACGGCGAACGCCTTGCTGCGTTTTCCCGTGACGCTTCTCTATTGCATCACCGGCCTAGCGGTCGGCGTGATTGCATCGGGGGACAGCGCTTTTCTGGCGCTCATTCCGGATGATCGTCCGGACTATCTGATGCCCTTTTTCATTCTCGAATTTCTGCCCCATGGCATCATCGGCCTGTTGCTGGTCGCGATCATGTCGGCGGCGATGTCGACGCTCAGCTCGGCGGTGAATTCCCTGTCGGCGGTGACGATCGCGGATATGAAGGGCTTTGGCCTGCAGCTTGGCAATGCCCGTCAGGAAATCAGGCTGGCGCGCCTGCTGGCGCTGTTCTGGGGCGGGCTGATCCTCTATTTCTCGATCTATTCGGGTGATATTTCGGCCACGGTTATCGAAGCGATCAACAAGGTGGGATCGGCGCTCTACGGCCCGGTTCTGGGCGTGTTCCTGATTGCCATATTGTGGCGGCGCAGGACCGTCCTGAGCAGCAATATCGGCTTTCTGGCCGGGGTCGCCCTCAATCTCTATTTCTGGCAGTTCCAGCCCGGCCTATTCTGGATGTGGTGGAATCTTATCGGACTGCTGGTAACTCTCTCGGTGGCAATCCTGCTGTCGCTGGCCTCGGGGAAAATGCCGCTTGCCGGTCGTCCAGCCAAATGGTCGAAGGAACGTGTCTCGCCGAGACACGTCCTCCTTGTGACAACAGGTCTGACCCTGTTCGTTTGTCTCATCATCCTGATTTCCCTGTCGATCGAGAAATTCTAGGCGCATCGACCAGCCGGCAGCGAAACCCGTCAGCCGGCCAGATCGGCCTTGATGAACTCCGCCGCCCGCTCACCGATCATGATGCTCGGCGCGTTGGTGTTGCCGCTGATGATCTCCGGCATGATCGAGGCATCGGCAATATAGAGGCCTTCCAGTCCGCGGAATTTCAGCCGTGCATCGACAACGGCTTCCTCATCTCCGCCCATCCGGCAGGTGCCGACCGGGTGATAGACGGTATCGGCGCGGTCGCGGATCAGCTTGTCCAGTTCTGCGTCGCTGTTGATGTCGATCGGATGCCGGTCGGTTGGCGAAAATTCGGTCAGCGGCGGTGTTTCCAATATCCGCTTCATGTGCCGGACACCCTTGCGCAGCGTGTCGATATCCCGGTCATCATCGAGGAAATTCGGGTCAATGGCCGGTTGCGATTCCGGATTCTGGTCATTCAGCCTGACCGTCCCCTTGCTGTGCGGGCGCAGCACGCAGGCGTGACAGCTGAAGCCATGGCCCTTGACCGGCTCGCGACCGTGATCCTCGAGCATCGCCGGAACGAAATGATATTGAATATCGGGGGCAGGGACGTCCGGACCGCTGCTCCAGAAACCACCGGCTTCGGCATAAGGCGTGGTCATAATGCCGGTCCGCTTGAACCGGTGCTGGAAGATAGCCTTGGCCATGCGCACGGTGCCGGCAAGCGAATCGCCGATCAGCTCTTTCGATTCGGTCTGGTAGCCGGAGACAAAATCGATATGATCCTTCAGATTGGCGCCGACTTCGGGCTTGTCGACAATGACATCGACACCCTTGTCTTTAAGATGCGCCGCAGGACCAATGCCGGACAGCTGCAGGATATGCGGTGATCCGAAGGCGCCGGCAGATAACACGACAGCCGCCCGCGCGTTGATCGTCTCGCTGCCGGAACCGCGTTTGATCTGCACGCCGGTAACCCGTCCGTCCTTGATCGTCAGCTTCTCGACCAGAGATTTGGTCCTGATCGTCAGATTGGAGCGGGAGCGCGCCGGCTCGACATAGGCGCGCGCCGCAGTCCAGCGTTCGCCGCCCTTCTGCGTGACCTGATAAATGCCCATGCCTTCCTGCTTCTCGCCATTGAAATCATCGAGAATGGGGATCTGCAGGTTGCGCGCCGCTTCGACAAAGGCGACGCTGCCCGGGTTGGGCCATTTCTGGTCGGAGACGGACAGCGGGCCGTCCCCGCCGTGATAATCGTCGCCGCCGCGTTCGTTGCTTTCGGATTTTTTGAAATAGGGCAGGACATCGTCATAGGACCAGCCGGCACAGCCGAGGTCTGCCCAATTGTCATAATCCCATTTATTGCCGCGGATATAGATCATCGCGTTGATCGCGCTCGATCCGCCAAGCCCGCGCCCGCGCGGCTGATAGCCGGTGCGGCCGTTGAGACCCTTTTGCGGAACCGTATCGAATTTCCAGTTGGTGCCTTTCGGTAGAAAGGGCAGCATTCCGGGCGTTTTTACGAGGAAATTATTATTGCGTCCGCCAGCTTCGATCAGGCAAACCGTGTGTTTGCCGTCTTCGCTCAGCCGTCCCGCGACGGCACTGCCGGCGGAACCGCCGCCGATGACGATGAAGTCAAATTCTGCCATATTCCAGTCTCTCTCCATATTCGCTGTTTGCGTATTTTGGGGAGGCTATATTGTATTGCACCGGCCGTGCACAGGGCAAATAAACCGACAATCGCACCGCCGATCATATCGACCAGATAATGGGTTCCTTCCACCGGTGTCGAAAGCAGCATTGCCGCGTTGATCACCAGCAAAGGCCAGCGCAAATAGCGGCATTGCCACGCCATCGCGATATAGATGACGGCTGCCGCGGTGTGGAAACTGGGCGCACAGACAAGTCCCTGCAACGCTCCCAGATCGACCGCGCCAAGCATATTATCGCGCAACAGCGGCAGCAGTTCTGCCTGATAGAGGGCGCTGGTCGGCATATAGGGAATCGGGCCCTGCCAGACATAGGCCAGCGGACCGGCTGCGGGCATGGCGAGGAACAGCAACATGGTGATCAGCGCCGCCAGCCAGAACGTGAACAGGAAAAGCTGCGCCCGGGCCCGCTCGCCGCTCAGGGCCAGGCCGCCGAGCAGCAGCACCGGCGACATGTAGATATTGGCATAGGCGATGCTTCCGGCGGTTTGCAGCCACGGATTGTCGACCACCAGCATATACCAGTCCAGCCATACGAATCCGAGAAATGCGTCGATACGCGCCAGCGCCGGATCTATAAATCCGCTGGTGGCGGCAGCGGCAGGATAAGTCGCGGTCGCGCCGAGCAGGCTGATGAACAGAAAGAATCCGACATATTCGCTGAAGTCACGGGCGACCCTTTGCCATCCGGCGAAATGGTCGCGCATCGCATAGCGGGTGGCGGCGAGCAGAATGAGCGTCAGGAAATATTTGCCATTACTGACTTTGAGAAAGTCCATGCCGAGACCGGCCCAGCCCATCATGGCGATGACAATGAGCAGGCTACAGGCCAGCAAGCCCAGGATCCAGCTGGTCGGCACGATCCGCGAGGTCAGCGCCTGTCTGTCGATGTGGATGTCACTGGTGTCGCTCATGTCCATGAGCAGGCCCCCTGGCAAAAACCATCAGCAGGCCAAAAATATCTATATGCCAGCGCGCGCAAAGCGCGGCTGCTTCCCCCCGAAAATTTCAAAATGATTCCAATGCGCGACCCGCGTGCGAATCATGCACGACTGGAGAAGTCCTCAACCCTCTATATCGCGCTTGCGCTTTTTCTTACGGAAAGGATAGTAACAAATATGTAATCCGGAACCGGACTAGTTCTCGATACTGTCGTGCCAGCGTTGCTTGATCATCTCGCTGCTTTCGCGGCTGCCATCATGGCTCCAGCCAGGCGGCTTGACGAGATAGTTCCACTTGTGCCGCCACGGGGCCGACCACAGGTCTTTGGCAATGCCGATCCATTCATGAAAGGCGGCCCATAACAGGCTTTTGTTGGTCAGATTCTTGACGATGCCATATTGGATGTTCTCGGCATCGGTTTCCGGTTCATAGGTGCCGAACAGCTTGTCCCAGATGATGAAAACGCCGGCATAATTGCGGTCGAGATAGCGCGGATTGGTCGCATGATGGACGCGGTGGTGCGACGGCGTATTCATCACCGCTTCAAACCATTTCGGCATCCGGTCAATCGCTTCGGTGTGGATCCAATATTGATAGATCAGGTTCAGGCCCGAAAGGAAGAAGACCAGCGCCGGCGGAATGCCGAGATAAAATAGCGGCATCGAGAACAGGAAGCTGAGAGCGAAAAAACCGGTCCAGGTCTGTCGCAGCGCTGTGGTCAGATTATAATGCTGGCTGCTGTGGTGGATGACATGCGCCGCCCAGAACCAGCGCACCCGATGCGCGGTGCGGTGAAACCAGTAATAGGCGAAGTCGTCGAGTACGAAGGCCAGTGGCGCGAGCC
This sequence comes from Parasphingorhabdus sp., assembly GCA_036963725.1. Classification (GTDB taxonomy): domain Bacteria; phylum Pseudomonadota; class Alphaproteobacteria; order Sphingomonadales; family Sphingomonadaceae; genus Parasphingorhabdus. The sequence continues at coordinate 31,503 of JBALUX010000019.1, forward strand.
AGAGCAGCGTTTTCCAGTCCAGATCAATATCGATAATTCTATGCTCGTAAACCCACAGGCTCAGCGCCAGGACAAGGCCGCCGGTCAGGATGCCGGCAAATACGCTGCCCGTCCCCAGCGCTAGCGAGGTGAACGCATCTCTGGTCTCATAGCGTATCTTCGCATTCTTGCGGCTCCACAGCCATTCCATGGCGACTGTAATAACGAAAAACGGAATCGCCCAGAGGGTTGGAGAGGGTAGATTTTCCATGCTCCAACTACTGACACGAATGTTAGTGGCTGTCTAGATGCCTCGATTAGGTGCCGGAGGAAAGCGCATCGACCATCGCGCGGATCGGAGTGATGTCATAGCCTGCGTTACCGGCAAGCCGGGAGATTTCGTCCGCTTCGACACCCTGTTTCGCCTGCGCCAGCGCCCACAGCAATGTCGACCGTGTGCCGGAGCGGCAATAGGCGAGGATCTTGTCGTCATCGGCCAGCGCCGCGATCATCGCATCAACCTGCGGCCCGGAAAAACCGCTGTGGGTAATCGGAATCGCGATATATTTCATCCCGGCGTCGCGCGCAGCCGCTTCGATATCGGCGCTTTGCGGCGCGGACGGGTCTTCGCCATCGGGACGGTTGTTGATGATCAGGCTCACCCCTTCGGCCTTGGCTGCGGCAACATCTTCCAGGGTGATTTGCGGCGAGACGCTAATATTGTCGTTGATTTTCCGGAACATGTTCTGGGTCTCCTCTGTCGAAAATTGTGTGTCGGTTGCGGTTGCGGCGCTGCAGCCGATAAGGGCAATAGGCAAAAGGGCGGGCAGTATTTTCATATAACGACCTATGCTGCTTCGGTCACATCGCGGATCACGGCCAGAAACGCTTCGCCATGTTTCTCCAGTTTCGCCGCGCCGATGCCCGGCAATTCGCTGAGTGCCGACAGGCTACCCGGCTTCAGGCCGGTCATATCACGCAGCACGCTGTCGTGAAAGATCACATAAGGCGGTACGCCCAGTTCCTTGGCCAGTTCCATGCGCTTTGCACGCAATGCCTCGAACAAGGGATCGCCAAATGGATTGGGCGAGGCGCTGCTGCCGCGTCGTTTGCGCGATGTCCGCTTGGGCGGTTCGACAATCGCGATTTCCTGCTCGCCTTTGAGTATCTTGCGCGCTTCGGGGCCGAACATCAGACCGCCATGTTCGGTATTGCGCAGCGCATCACGCAGCAGAAGCGATCGCGATACCGGCTTGATCAGAGGCGCTTCCTCTTCGCCGACAATGTCGAAGACCGAAAGCTGGTCATGACCGCGCGAGAGGATTTTTTCATCCTGCCGTCCGGTCAGCACCGCTTCGAGATGGGTGACGCCGAAACTCTGTCCGGTGCGATAGACAGCCGACAGGAATTTGCGCGCCAGTTCGGTGACGTTGCGGGTTGCCGGTGCATTCAGACAATTGTCGCAATTGCCACATTGGTCGGGAGGATTCTCGCCGAAATGGCGGAGCAGCACGGCGCGCCGGCAACCCGGCGTTTCTACCAGACCGCCCAAAGCCGCCAGCCTCGTCCGCTCGCTCTCCAGTCGGGTCTCGTCGATCTCGCCGAGCCGTTGCCGCGCTCTGGCAAAATCTTCCGCGCCCCAGAACATATGCGCTTCGGCGGGATCTCCATCGCGGCCGGCACGCCCGGTTTCCTGATAATATGCCTCGATCGACTTGGGCAGC
>JBALUX010000020.1:0-32632 GCA_036963725.1 Parasphingorhabdus sp.
GGAGAAACACATGAAAATCGCTAAATTTTTAGCCGCTACTGCACTTGGCGGCGTTATGGCAGCATCGCCTGCCTATGCACAGGATGTTCAGGAAGAAGAAACCTTTGACGACAATGTAATCATCGTCACCGCGTCCAAGCGCGAAACCACGTTGCAGGAAACGCCGATTTCGGTTTCCGTTACAACCGGCGAAACGCTTGAAAATGCGCAAATCCGTGACGTGCTCGACCTGCAGTCGGTCGCTCCGTCGCTGCGTGTCAGCCAGTTGCAGACCTCTTCGGCATCGACTTTCATCATCCGCGGCTTTGGTAACGGCGATAACAATTTCGGCATCGAGCCCTCCGTTGGCGTGTTCATTGACGGCGTATTCCGTTCGCGTTCGGCTGCGGCTCTGTCAGATCTTCCCAATGTCCAGCGCATCGAAGTGCTGAACGGCCCGCAATCGACCCTGTTCGGCAAGAACGCTTCTGCCGGCGTGATTTCGGTTGTCACACGTGAACCGCAATTCCAGTTTGGCGGAGCGGTTGAAGCTGTTTACGGCAACTATAACAATGTTGTTCTCAAGGCTGATATTACCGGCCCGCTGACAGACAATATCGCTTTCTCGGTCGACGGTAGCTACAACCGTCGCGACGGTTACGCCAAGATTGTCAATCTGGACGAAGAGCAGAATGACCGGAACCGCTGGTCCGCTCGCGGTCAGCTTCTGATCGAGCCAACATCGGATTTGACGATCCGTGCAATTGGTGATTATTCGCGGATTGACGAGATTTGCTGTCAGGTAACGACCGTTCTCGCCGGACCAACCGCGGGAGCGATCCAGTTGCTCGGTGGCGAGTTCTCGACCGATCGTTACAGCTATGATGCGTATCTCAATCAGGTTCCGATCAACAAGGTCGACAATTACGGCGGCTCGATCCAGGTCGATTATGACGCTGGCCCGCTGTCTTTCACCTCGATCTCTTCCTACCGTGAACTGAAGAACCAGTTTGTTTCGGATATTGATTACAGCAGCCTCGACGTTGCGAACGAAACCCGCAACCAGAAGGTAAAGACGTTCACACAGGAATTCCGCGTTGCATCGGACTTTGACGGCCCGGTCAACTTCTTGCTCGGCGGCTATTATTTCGACGAAAGCATCTCGCAGAAAAGCCAGATTGAAAACGGTAGCCAGATCCGTGACTTCTTCGAGCTACTGGCAGGTGGAGACCCGGCTGATGTCCTCGCGGGCAACCCGAGCGTATTCAATGCGGTTGAAGCGGGCCTTGGTCTGCCGCAGGAATCGATTTTTCTCACACCGCTGCTCACAGCCGAGCAGTTCTCGATGGATAATACGTCCTATTCGATCTTCGGTACGGTTGATTTTGAACCGGTTGACGGTCTCGTTTTCACCGGCGGCTTCAACTACACCGATGACAAGAAGGACTTCGCACTCGCGCAGCAAAGCTTCGATCCATTGGGTCAGATCAATCTGGTCGATGCGTTTATCGTAGGCGCTACCGGTGGAACGGTTACCACGCGTGAACAGTTCCAGGCGCTTCCGGCGGCTAACCAGGCGGCTCTGCTCGCTGCAGCACAGTCGGCTGCGAACCCGCTGTTCGGCCTGGATGCTTTTCAGTTCCAGCCTCCTTTCGTGACCATTCCGAACGCTGTCGAAGACGGCAAGACCCGCGACGACAAGTTCACCTATCTGCTGCGCGCATCCTATGCGATCTCGGACCAGGTGAATATCTACGGTAGCTATGCAACAGGCTTCAAGGCGAGTTCGGTTAACCTGTCGCGTGACAGCCGGCCTTCGAGCACCGACTATATTGCGGGCCCGGGTGGATCGACTTTCGCAGCGCCTTCGTCACCAATCCTGGACGCCGGCCTGGCTGTGCCAAATCTGAGAAGCGGCTCACGCTTTGCAGGTCCAGAAAATGCCACCGTCTATGAAGTTGGTGTCAAGGGTCAGTGGGAAGGCTTCGGCTTCAACCTCGCATTGTTCGACCAGACCATCAAAGGCTTCCAGAGCCTGGCTTTCACCGGCACCGGCTTTGCATTGCAAAATGCGGGCCAGCAATCGGTTAAAGGTTTCGAGTTTGACAGTAATATCAACCCGGCCGAAGGTTTGGTGTTCACATTTGCAATGACCTATCTGGATCCATTGTATGACGATTTCCCGGGTAGTGTTCTGGGCGATCTGAGCGGCGCAACCCCGGGTGGTATCCCTGAATTCGCCATTTCGACTTCCGCGACCTATTCACACGAATTCGGCGCCAGCGGGAATATGTTGATCACGCGGATTGATTACAGCCATGAAAGCAACACGCCGATCAACAATGGCTTGCCGACGTTCAACGCTGATTTGGGCAATACCCAGATTTTTGATCGCGAGGTCAATCTGGTCAATGGTTCGATGACGCTCAAGCTTGAAAACGGCCTGGAAGTCGGTGCCTATGTTCGCAACCTGCTTAACGACCAGTATCTTACGACTGTATTCGACGGTGTTGCGCAATCGGGGACGATTTTGGGTTACCCAAGTTCACCGCGCACGTATGGCGGTGTCGTCCGGTTCAAATTCTAAACTTGAACTAAAATTACAAAAACAGGCCCTGCCGGGAAACTGGCAGGGCTTTTTTGTATCCAAATTGCATCAAATTGACCCGTTCTGGTGCAAAAATGTAATCACCTCGTGCATTTTTTATATTTCCGTCTGGACTTAATCGCGCGATTAGTTGAATGTTCGGTGATCGGGGGGATGAGCATAAGCTTCACTCTCCGTTGAGAACGTTGGGATTTGGGAGAGAGAAATGCGTAAATCGCTACTGTTGGCTGCTACAGCTATATCTGCAATGTCCGTACCTGTTATGGCACAGGATCAGGACAATGAAGTTATTGATGACAATGTCATCATCGTTACCGCGCAACGTCAGGCACAAAGTGCTCAAGACGTTCCGATCGCCGTTTCGGCATTTTCACAAGCGGCGCTCGAAGCGCAGCAGATCGAGAATAGTTCCGATCTCCAGCTAACGCTTCCGAATATCACATTTACCAAGACCAACTTTACCAGTTCAAGCTTTACGATCCGCGGAATCGGCGATCTTTGTGTCGGCGTGTCTTGCGATCAGGCAACTGCCATTCACTTGAACGATCAACCGTTATTTTCAACGCGACTGTTTGAAACAGAATTTTTCGACCTTGAACGCGTGGAAGTTCTGCGCGGTCCGCAGGGCACTCTATTTGGACGGAACGCCACCGCCGGTGTTGTGAACGTCGTCACTGCCAAGCCGAATATGGGCGAGTTCTAGGCATCCGGTGATGCCGAATATGGCAATTACAATGCCATCAAAGTCAAAGGCATGGTCAACATCCCGCTTGGCGATACCCTGGCTTTCCGTGGTGCGGGCATTTATGTAAAACGGGATGGTTATACCACCAATCTCAATGGCGGACCGGATCTCGATGATCGGGAACTCTATTCGGTGCGTGGTTCCCTGCGTTTCGAACCAACCCCGGACACGACAATTGACCTGTTCGCTTCCTATTTCCGCGAAGACGACAATCGCATGCGGATCCAGAAGCAATATTGTCAACGTGACGAGACAGGCATTCTGGGTTGTCTGAACAACCGCCGCGATGCCCAGTCGTTCAATGGCAACGCGACCTTCACGGCGGCGCTGTCTTCGGAGGAATTCCTCGCGACTCAAGGCATTCCAACCATTTTTGCGCTGGGCAGCCTTTACGGTCCGGATCAATATGAAGGCATTGATATTCCGTCCGATCCGCGGACGGTCAACACAGCTTTCACGCCCGAATATTTTACCAGCGAGCTGACGTTCCAAGGCAAGATCGAACATGACTTTGGACCAATCAGCGCGCAGCTTTCCGGTACCTATCAAAAAGTGAAACTGGATTCACGGCAGGATTATAACAACAATATCGGTCGTCGGGACGGATATGCGCCTGGACTGAACTCGCTTGCTGCAGCTGCAGCAGGGCTTATCCCAGGTCTTCCGGCATCCTATTTTGCGCCACTTGCCGCGGCGATCATTCCCAACGGACCAGATGGCGTTTTATGTACGTCGGACACGGACACAATCGGGCTTGGATCGTTCGGCGGAAACAGCAATTGTGCGACCACACCGCTACAATATGACCGTTCCAACCAGTATAATAGCAGTTGGTCGGCGGAGGCTATCATCTCAAGCGATCTTGATGGTCCGTTTAACTTCCTGCTCGGCGGTATTTATGCCGACTATCATCTGACCGAGAATAGCTATTATGTGAATGCGTTTGCGATTGATTATGTCGCAGGTTTGCTTGGTAGCTTTACTTCACTGGGCGCCGGGTTGGAGCCTTCATATCTCGGCACACCATATTTCCGCAACAATACGAGTGATTTGAAGGTCAAATCTTATGGTCTGTTCGGTGAGGTCTATTTTGACATCAGTGACACGCTGAAATTTACCGGTGGTTTGCGTTATAACAATGACAAGAAAGACGTCGAGGCGCGTTCGACGCTGGCAAGCTTCCTTGTTCCTTATAGTCAAACAACCAATGCGTTTGAATCGCCATATGTCGGATCGTTCGATGCTGACCCTGGTACTTTAGGCAATCAGATTTTACAGAATCGTCAGGTTAAAAACGACGAGATTACGGGTCGTGCGGTTCTTGACTATAAGATATCCGACGACAATCTGATCTATTTTTCTTATTCTCGCGGCTATAAGTCAGGCGGCCTGAATCCGCCACTGCAACCGATTTTCGAAGTTCCGGAATCCTTCCGGCCAGAACAGGTTGACGCGTTTGAGATCGGTTCGAAAAATACCTTTGCCGATGGTGCCCTGCAACTCAACGTGACTGCATTCTACTATAAATATAAGGATTTGCAGCTCAGCAAGATTGTCGCACGGACAGCGGTGAACGAGAATATCGATGCCGATATCTATGGTGCGGAAGTCGAGGCAATCATTCGCCCTGATCCGGACTGGATGATCAATCTCGGGTTCAGCTATCTGCACACCGAGGTCAAGGGTGACACGTTCAACAGCGATCCGCGCGACTTCGGCGGGGCCCGTTCCGATGCCGTGATCATCAAGGACATCACCAACGCATCCAATTGTGCGGTGACTTCTACGTCCGGTAATGTCGCTGGCGTGAACCAGTTCGTTAACTCGGTGAACGGTATCATTAATGCCGGTCTGGTTCCTGGCCTTGCTGCTGGTGCCGGGCTGCAGCCAACCGTCGCTTTTCCGGCAGATGGCGGTATCGCCTCTACCGGCGCGTTCGGTGTTTGCGGTGTGCTTGAAGCCGCAGCAGCAGGCGCATTTGGAGCTGGGGGGCTGGATCCAGCGGCCTTCGGCGGGATAGAATATTTTGCTGCAGGTGTTCCCAAGAACATACGCGGTAATGATCTGCCACAGGCACCTAAGCTGAAATTCTCGGTCGGTGTTCAATATACCATGAACTTCGACAATGGCATGAGCCTGGTCCCGCGTGTCGACCTTGCTTATACCGGCGAAAGCTATGGCAGCATCTTCAACGGAAATGTCAACCGGATCGACGGCTATGCACAGGCGAATGCCCAGATCCAGCTGAATGGCACGGATGACCGCTGGTATGTTCGCGGCTTTGTCCAGAACCTCTTCGACAGCAACTCGGAAACCGGTCTTTATGTGACTGATCAGTCTTCGGGTCTCTACACCAATGTCTTCACGCTGGAACCACGGCGCTATGGCATCGGTGCAGGCTTCAAATTCTGATCTGAAGCGACCATGATATGAAGAAAGCCCTGCCGGGAAACCGGCGGGGCTTTTTTTGTGGATCATATTTTTTCTTACCGATGCCGAAGCATTGAATAAGGGGCGCTGGTGGAGACAAACCCTCCTTTGCAGTCGGGATTTTTCGGGATCAAAACCCCCCGGATTTTGATTGCTCCCCGAAAAATGGTGCCGAATATCCGACTCGAACGGATGACCTACCGCTTACAAGGCGGTTGCTCTACCAGCTGAGCTAATTCGGCATGCACTGGATTTGCTGGGCGCTATTAGCGTCAAACCACGCCAAAGGTCCAGCCCTCTTTTTGCGCGATCTCGTCAGTCATCTCGGGAGGGTTCCAGAGCGCCGGATTAGGCGCTGCCTGCTTCATCCAGGCTGCGGTGATCAAAGCATCGGTACTGTGGTCATCGTAACGGGCCAGTCTTGCCGGTGTGGCGGTGTTCAGTCGTGTCAGCGCTTGCTTGAGTCCGGCGCGATCGCGGACCTTGCTGCGGCCTCTGGGCTGGCCGGCAGCCAGAGCAGCGACGGTGGTATAGATTTCGACGATGGCCGGACCGGTATCGGGAACTGGGTCAAATGGCCAGACCGGTATCGCGCCACCGAGCCGATGCAACATCCGCATCCCGGTCAGGCTCGATTTCCCGACTTGTGCAGCTCCCACCAGATTGAAGCAGCTGGCGCTGTTGGCCTGCCCGGTTGCCCGTTGATAGCGTTCGACTTCTCGCAACCGCCCGATGCCACCCGTGAACAGATCACCGACCTGACCACCGCCATGACGAAAATGGCGACTGGCCTCGTGATGGGCCAGAAAGCTGGTGACGTTCAAATGCGGATCATCACCGCACATCGCATCGACTTCACGCCACAAGGGCTTCGCATGGCCGGGGCTTTCGCTCCATTCGGGGAAATAGTCGCCACGGTCAAGAAAGGGGAGCGCCATCGACAGGTCAAAGCCGATCAATATATCCAGTCTGTCCTCTGCAAGGCGGAGCAACCAGTCGAGGACGTCAGCCCGAGACCAGCGCGGTTGGGGAGATAACAGGGCAGGAGGTCCGTCCGGGCCGATGATAGCGACCGCGATGCCGTCCGGGCGCTCTGTCTTGGCACCGGACCAGTCGATACAGGCAAAATGGGAGAAGCTTCGCACGGGCTCTCTTTAGCGGATCTTGATGACAAAAGAAAAGGGCAGGTCCATCGGACCCGCCCTTGTTCTTTAATCTGGTCACCAGTGCCTATTTTTTAGCAACTGGTTTGCTAGCCGCAGGCTTGCGAGCAACCGGTGCTTTTGGCTTCGGTGGATTGGCGTAAACGTCTTCCAGTACCTTGCCCGCCACATGGCGTCCGCCCCAGCCAAAGGCCAAAGCTGCCGCTGCTGCGCCGCCGATGACCAATGCCGTGAAGGCCGTCTGGACGATTTCCTGTCCGACACCCATGAACTGCAGGCCCATGAAGGTAAACAGGACGATCGTTGCATAGCGCACGATGTTCGAGGCCATGCTACCTTCATCCGTGCCGCCAACAATCTTGGACAACAAGTTGGCAATCAGGAAGCCTACGGCGATTACGATCGAGCCAAAGATAACTCTTCCGCCGAGTTCGAGAACCTGATCAAGGATTGATGTCAGTTCTGCAAATCCGAGCAAGCGCATCGCCGCAATAGCAAAGAACAGCATGATCGCTACCTGGGCAATTCTCGCCAGCACCGACGTCAACGACGTTTTAGCAGGCAGAATTCCAAGAGCCGCTACCGACTGATCGACACCCAGACCTGGCAGGATTTCGGAGATGATCTGAACCACGAACTTGCTGATCAGATAGCCGATGCCGAGAATGATAGCCGCGCCGATGATGTTCGGAATAGCTGCGAGGATCATACGGAGCATATCGCTGGCCGGTCCTGAAACCGATTCCAGATTCAACGCTTCGAGCGCCAATATGGCGATCGGGATGATGATCAGAACATAGATAATCGTTCCGATCGTCTTGCTGATCGTGGAATTGCCGGTGACTGCGTCGATACCGCCGCGATTGGCCCATTTGTCAAAATCGACCGTTTGCAAAGCCGTCACGACCAGATCGCGAACGATCCGTGCAACCACCATTCCGATGAAGAATATGATTGCTGCGCCCAGAAGATTGGGAACAAAGCCCATGATGCTGTTGAGCAAGGTCTGGATTGGAGCATCAACGCCGCCCAGTCCGAGCACGCGCAGGATGATCAGAAGCCCGAACAGCCAGATCAGCAAGGAGACAATCTTGCCGAGAGACTCGCCTACCGACGTACCGGTAGATGTGTCACGCTGCAGAAACTGCACATTGTCGACAAGCTTGGCAAAAGTCCATTTCGCGGCCTTTGCCAGAACCCAGGTTCCAAGGAGGATGACTAGAGCCAAGCCCAGCTTCTCGCCCCATATCATCATCAGCTCTGTATCCAGAGCATAATTGCCTATTCGCATCCCATCCATATAGCTTCCCCTATTTCAATTGTTGTTACGTCTGAAACCTTGTTAACACATTTGCCGGTGAATAGACAGGAATCAATCTCGGGATGGAAATGAGACGGCGTAAAAACTGGTAAAGATCAAGAGCTTGTAGCCATCTCCACGACAACCCGGCCGATAGCTTCGCGTTTTTCAAGCACGGCCAGTGCCTTGGCTGTATCGGCGAGGGGAAAGCGATGCGAAATATGCGGACGCATTGCGCCCTGCGCCGCCAGTTCCTTCAGCGCGGCGGCTTGTCGAATGGCGAGGTCGGGATCGCGACGCGGGCTCTCTCCGGCGCGAACCCCGATCAGGCTATAAGTCTTTATCAACGCATGATTGGCTGGAAAAGACGGGATTTTGCCACTGGCAAAGCCGATAATCAGATATCGTCCGTTCCAGGCAATGGCGCGCGTTGCCGTCAACGCCAGGTCACCGCCGACCGGATCATAGACAATGTCCACGCCTTTGCCATCGGTCAACGCCTTGACCTTTGCCGCCAGGCTCTCTTCCGCTGGATCAAGTAGATGGTCAGCCCCCGCTTCCCTGATGGCCTCACGCTTGGCCGCACTTGAACCGGTGCCGATGACCATGGCTCCGATATGCTTGGCCATCTTGACGGCTGCCATGCCGACGCCGCCGCTGGCACCGAGTATGAGAACAGATTCTCCCGCCTGCAGATGCCCCCGCTCGACCAGCGCATGCCAGGCGGTCGATGCGCCGGTTTGCCAACAGGCGCCTTCGCTGAAGGAAAGTGCCGGGGGGAGCAAGGAAACCGCTGCCGCACTGACGACCAACTGTTGCGCCAACGCGCCGCCCTTGCCGCCCGCCATGACGCGGTCGCCGGGTTTGATGCTGTCTACGTCAGGTCCAACCTCAATCACCTCTCCCGAAGCTTCCAGTCCGGGGATGAAGGGCGGGTTGGGGCGGAACTGATATTTGCCCTGCGTCATCAGCAGATCTGGAAAGTTCAAACCTGCCGCGTGCACCTGTATCCGCACTTCTCCCGTTTCCAGGGGAACCGCTTCCTGTTCGATTATCCGGATGGACGAGGGGCCGGTTAGCGCTGTGCAAACCGCTGCTTTGTATCTGGATTTCATTGTTTCGCCGCTTCCACAAGGTCTTTGGTAAAGGCTTCGATATCAAAACGGTTATTGCCGCTATCATAGCCACGCCGGACAATTACGAGGTCCAGTGAGGGGATGATCACCAGATATTGCCCGCGATTGCCAAAGCCTGCGAATGTATCTTCGGGTATGCCTTCGGATTGGTTCATCAGCCAGAATGTCGCGCCGTAACCGAAATTGCGCCCTTCCGGTTGAGGTCCGGATGGCGTGCTGACAAATTCCCGCCAGTTCTCGGGGAGCAGGCGCTCGCCGGTCCAGACTCCGTTGTTCAGATAAAGCATTCCCAGTCGTCCCAGATCACGCGCCGTGGTCCACACCTGACTGGAGAGGATATAATTGTCCTGCCAGTCGGTCTCGGCGTAGGTCCGGGTCATGCCGAGTTTTTGAAAAAAATCGAAAGGATCGAAATTAGGATGCTGTACGCGCGTCGCGTGTACGGCAAGCAACGTATCATTATTGGCGTAGCGAAAACGTGTTCCCGGATTGTAGAGCATAGGCCAGATGGTTGCCCGCTCCGTTACGGTTGCACCGCCCATATAAAGCGCATCGGTACGATTGCCGGCGGTGTCGCTGACCAGACCGCTGCTCATCCGCATCAACTGGCTGATGGTGAGCGATGCGCGGGGATCGCCCGGTCTTTGCCATTCCGCGATTCCCACCGGAGCATTTATATCGACCGTCTTCTGCTGGACGGAATGACCGATCAAAGTGCCGGCAAGGGATTTTGCGACGGACCATGTGCGTTGTGCCGTGTGCAGGTCATGGCCTTGCTTATAGGCTTCCGCGTGGATCTTACCGTTTCGGATCACCAGCACGGCACTGGTTTTGCCGCCATACAGGTCTGTCTGGAATGCGCCTTTGGCTGCGGTTTCGATAGCGGTTGATCGGTCAGCAGATGTCGCCGCCGCATCCCGATCACCGATTGGCCAGGGCTGATCGTCAACAAGCGTCCGTTCGCCCGTCGGCATCACTTTCTCGGATCCGTCGAAGCCGATCGGCATCGATGTACAACCGCTTTGACTGTTCCAGATCGCTACCCGCGGGGGGACATCATCGGCAAAGCGGACGCGAACCTCGCGCGCTTTCTCATCCACCTCTTCGGTCAGTGTCGGCACAATATCCGCGACCCGCTCATATATACCGGTAAGTTCGTCCGCCTTGATATCTTCTAGTGATTTTCCGCCGTTCCACAGACCCGAGCAGATAAATTGCGCTTTGTAGCCTGCTGCCAGAGCCCGGTCATAGCGCGTCGTTTCATCTTCCTGTGCCAAGGCACTGGTGGAAAGCAACGCACCGACGACGCAAAGACTAGTCAGTTTTTTCCGCACGCAAATTCTCCCAATAATCCAGCCGTTCCCGGATTTTATGCTCGAAACCCCGATCCACAGGCTGGTAAAACCGTTGTGGTGGCATCTCTTCCGGCCAGTAATTGTCACCGGAAAATCCGTCATCACTTTCATGATCGTAACTATAGCCTGAGCCATAGCCGATTTCCTTCATCAGCTTGGTCGGGGCGTTGAGAATATTTTGCGGCGGCATCAGCGAACCGGTATCCCGTGCGGACTTCCAAGCGGATTTCTGGGCTTTGTAAGCAGCGTTGGATTTGGGCGCGGTGGCGCAATAGAGACAGGCCTGCACGATTGCGAGTTCACCTTCGGGGCTGCCAAGAAATTCATAGGTCTGTTTTGCGGCCAGAGCCTGCACCAGCGCCTGCGGATCGGCCATACCGATATCTTCAACGGCGAAACGGACTATCCGGCGCAGAAGAAAAAGTGGCTGTTCGCCCGCCACAAGCATTCTTGCCAGATAGTATAGCGATGCCTGGGGGTCGGACCCGCGCATTGCTTTGTGCAGCGCCGAGATCAGATTATAGTGCCCCTCGCGATCCTTGTCATAGACCGCCATCCGGCGATGCAGGATTTTTGCAAGCTGGGGAGGGTCGAGCGGGTCCTTGATATCCAGCGAAAACAGCGTCTCGGCCTGATTGAGCAGAAACCGGCCGTCGCCATCGGCGCTGGCGACCAGCGCTTCCCTCGCATCGACGGTCAGCGGCAGGATCTTGTTTTCGATCGTTTCCGCTTTTTCCAATAGCTGTCCGAGGGCAGCTGTATCGAGGCGGTTGAGAATGAGCACCTGCGCCCGACTCAGCAAAGCAGCATTAAGCTCGAAGGACGGATTTTCGGTTGTCGCGCCGACCAGCACCACCGTGCCGCGCTCCACATAAGGCAGAAAACTGTCCTGTTGCGACCGATTGAAGCGGTGAATTTCGTCGACAAACAACAGGGTTGCCTTGCCCGACTGGAACCGCATATCTGCTTCGGCGAAAACCTTCTTCAGTTCGGCAACGCCGGAGAAGACTGCCGATATTGCCTTGAAATGTAATTCTGTCTGATCGGCCAACAATCGAGCTAGGCTCGTCTTGCCTGTGCCGGGTGGTCCCCACAGGACGATAGAGGACAGCCTGCCAGCGGCGATCATCCGGCCTATCGTGCCTTCGGGGCCTACAAGATGGTCCTGTCCGACGATGTCGGTGAGCAGGCGAGGGCGCAACCGGTCTGCCAGAGGCGCGTCCGGGGTGCTTTCGGTTTCGCGCGATTGATAATTTTCGTCGTCAAACAGACCCTGCATGTCTAGCGGACAGCCGCTTGCTGGATCGGACCATGGCCGGCCTGCCGCTGGCGGACCAGTCGCATATAGGTCTGCGCAACAGCATTGTTGATCTGGTCCCAGCTATATTCCTCTGCGCGCCGTTCACCAGCAGAGCCATGGGCGTTGCGCAGGTCGATATTCTCGCAATAGAGCTGCAGTGCGTCTGCAAATCCGCGGACCGCGCCGGGTGTGACCAGCTTGCCGGATTCGTTGTTCTTGACGAGACTTTGGCTACCCGTTGCCTTTGCCGCTACCACCGGTAGTCCGGAGGCCATGGCTTCCAGCGTGACATTGCCGAAGGTTTCGGTAATCGACGGGTTGAACAGCATGTCCATGCTGGCAACCGCTCGGCCGAGATCCTTGCCTTGCTGGAACCCGACGAAAATAGCGCCGGGAATTCTGTCCTCGAACCACTGTTTGGCTGGCCCTTCACCGATGACGATTACTTTGTGCGCCACTTTGCGGCGCTTGAGTTCGTCGATGGCATCGGAAAAGACATCGAGGCCCTTTTCCATGACCAATCGTCCGAGAAAACCGATCACGGGTATGTCGTCTTCGATGCCCAATGATTGTCGCCACGCCAGATCACGGCGTCCGGAATGGAATATCTCACGGTCAACGCCGCGCGACCAGATTCCGACATCATAATTCATCCGCTGGTCGCGCAGAACCTGGGCCATCGATTCCGACGGCGCCACCAGCGCATCGCAACGGCGGTACAGACGCCGCAATATCGCCTCGATTACCGGCTCCAGAAAAGCGAGATTATAATAGCGGGGATAGGTTTCGAACCGGGTGTGAACGGAGGCGAGCACAGGAATATTCTGGCGACGGGCCCAGGATACCATCTTGTGGCCGACCCGGTCAGGGCTCGAAATCTGCATGATATTGGGATTGAACTCCGCGAGATCCTTGCGGACATCGCCGGAAATGCGGGTTGGGAAGCGATATTCGCCGCGCCCGGGAAATGCGACGGATGGCACGCTGATCAGATCACCGGTGGGTTCAAAAGCAGGCGTATCCGTGGTCGGAGAATAGACCCGGACCGCGGCTCCCTGACGCAGCAAATAGTCGACCAGCCGGTTTAGCGCCTGGTTGGCGCCGTCGCGCACGAAATTGTAATTGCCGCTATAAAGCGCAATGCGAAGGTCACTGATTTCCATCAGCGCCTTGAAGCATAGTCAGCAGTAAATTGCCAATATGAACTTGATCGGTTAGCAGTTTGAAATGATCAAGACTCGCCTCGACCAGTTGCTGATCGGCACCCCGAAATTATTTCGCGATGACGGCGAAATGAGCGCGATTGCGAAAATGCCGACGGAGGATGCCCTGACACTGGGATTCGAAGGGCTTGAAGGCAATCAGGTTGGCGATCCGGTTCATCATGGCGGCCGCGACAAGGCTGTGCATCTCTATCCGGTTGAACATTATTCCTTCTGGCAGGAAAAATATCCGGATCTGGATTTATTGCGCAAGCCTGGCGCGTTTGGAGAAAATTTCAGCTGCACCGGAATGACCGAAGATAGGCTTTGCCTCGGCGATATTTTCCGCCTCGGAGAAGCGCTGATCCAATGCAGCCATGCCCGGCAGCCCTGCTGGAAGCTCAATCACCGCTTTGGCAGAGCCGATGTTCTGAAAACCGTGGTGAAGACCGGAAAATCAGGTAGCTATTTTCGCGTGTTGGAAGCCGGTAAAGTGCGGGCAGGGGATGAGTTCGTCCAGCAGGACCGCCCGCTTCCCGAATGGCCGCTGGACCGGGTGTTCGGGTTGATTATCGGCGGCCAGCACAAGGGGCGAGACACCGAACTCAGAGCATTGTCGGAAAACCCTCTGCTTGCTGAAAACTGGCGGCTGCGGGCAGAAAAACTCGCCCAATCCTGACTGGCTTATGCGTGAACCTGCTTCGGGGGGTGCAAACGCAATTTTGTCACGCGGCGATCGTCGGCTTCGGTAATTTCCAATATCCAGCCGCTGGGATGTTCGAGCTTCTCGCCGACTGTCGGAATATGGCCGGCCAGCACGAAGCACAGACCACCGATTGTATCGACATCCTCGTCGATAATTTCGAGCGCCGGATCGATTGCATCACCGACGTCGTCCAGTTCGGCTCTGGCATCCGCTTCCCAGATACCATCGTCCAGTTTGACCAACATCGGCACCGGTTCTTCATCATGCTCGTCTTCGATCTCGCCGGTGATTTCCTCGACAATATCCTCGATCGT
This sequence comes from Parasphingorhabdus sp., assembly GCA_036963725.1. Taxonomy (GTDB): domain Bacteria; phylum Pseudomonadota; class Alphaproteobacteria; order Sphingomonadales; family Sphingomonadaceae; genus Parasphingorhabdus. The sequence goes on from JBALUX010000020.1 coordinate 14,239, forward strand.
GACCAGACCTTCGGTGCCGTTATACTCGTCGAAAATAATCGCCAGATGTGTGCGGGTAGCCCGCATTTCGGCGAGCAAGTCCAGCACGCCCATCGATTCCGGAACGAAGCGGGGCTGCCGCAAAAATGGTGTTATATCATCGGGATGCTTGCCGCCCTTGGCGACGATCGCGAAGATATCCTTGATGTGGATCATGCCGATAATATTGTCCAGATTATCGCGGTAGACCGGGATACGGCTATGACCATGTTCGGAAAAAATATCGACAAAATCGCTGAACGGTGAGCTTTCCTCTATCGCGATAATGTCGGCGCGCGGGACCGCAATATCATCGACCCGATGCTCGCTGAAATGCAGCATGTTGCGCAGCATTTCCAGTTCGAGCGACGATACGTCCGGCTGGTTATTGGGATCGGCCTCGGCGTCGCTTTCATGATCGTCGATCACTTCTTCGATCTGCGCGCGCAGGCTATTGTCTTCGTTATTGCCGAACAGCAGAGCCTTCAGGCTCTGCCATATTCGTCCAGGCTCGTCATCTTCCTTGGATTGGCTGCTGCTGCGAGCCGTACCCGTCACACTGTCATTATCAACGTCGGTCATTCTATTTCTTGATTACCTGCTTTACGCTTGTTCTGAGTAAGGGTTGGCAATTCCCAGCGTTGCCAATGCATTGATCTCGCAATTTTCCATCAAAGCTGCATCTATCTCGTTCTCGTGATCATAACCTAGCAAATGCAGCGTCCCGTGCACAATTAAATGTGTAACATGCGTGGATATTGAAATATTCTTTGCCGCTGCTTCGTCGAGGCAGGTCTCGTAAGCCAGGATTACGTCCCCGAGCAAGGCCTCGCCATCGTCGGTATTGGCCAGAGTCTCGAGCAGATCTGGCTGGATCTGGGGAAAAGACAGCACGTTGGTCGGCTTGTCCTTGCCGCGATAGGCATTGTTGAGTGTCTGGACCTCGGCATTGTCAGAGAGCTTGACGCTAAGCTCCATTTCAAAATGTCGTGCCAACAGATCGGCATGGGAGGAAGCCGTGATCGCAGCCTTGGCCGCTCGCGCTGCCAAGTCAGTCCAATCCTGTTCCTGGTCCCAAAGGGAAGATGCGGTCAGTTCAGTCTGGAGCATCTTTGCCTTCATAGGCTTCGACGATTTTGCCGACCAGTGGATGGCGGACAACATCGCTTGCGCCGAATTCGACAACACTGACCCGCTCGATATCCTGCAATTTGGATACGGCGTCAGCGAGACCGGACGTGGCTTCGCGTGGCAAATCGACCTGCTTGGGATCGCCGCAAATCACCATCCGGCTGTTCATGCCGAAACGGGTCAGGAACATTTTCATCTGCGCTGCGGTTGTGTTCTGGGCCTCGTCGAGAATGACAAAAGCATCGGACAGGGTGCGCCCGCGCATAAAGGCAATCGGAGCAATCTCGATTTCACCGCTTTCGATGCGCCGTTCCACCTGCTCGGCGGGAAGTGTGTCGTAGAGCGCATCATACAGCGGCCGCAGAAACGGATCGACCTTCTCCTTCAGGTCGCCCGGAAGAAAACCGATTTTCTCGCCCGCTTCAACCGCAGGCCTAGACAATATAAGCCGGTCGACCGAGCCGCTCACCAATTGGGACACCGCCTGCGCCACTGCAAGATAGGTTTTGCCGGTCCCTGCAGGGCCAAGGGCAAAAATCATGTCGTCGCGCGCGAGCGCCTCCATATAATGGGCCTGCCGGACGGAGCGCGGGAAAATCGTTTTCTTGCGTGTGCGGATCATCACCTTCGGCGCATCGGCTACATCATTCTTCTCGGTCTTTACGCCGGTTGTGGATTGGTTCGCGGCTTTTGCCACGCGCGGATCTGCCGCCATGGCGATAATCGCTTCGACCGCGCCGGCATCGATGTCCTGTCCTTGCTCGAGGCGGTTATAAATACCGGTCAGCACAACGCGGGCCTGAGATACGGCTTCTTCCTCGCCCTCGATCTTCAATTTCGTGCCGCGAGCGGCGATGTAGACGCCAAGCCGGTTTTCGATCGCCACGATATTCCGGTCATATTCGCCGAACAGATCGCCCAATATTTGCGGATCATCAAATTCGAGATCCACTGTGGTGAGCTTTCCGGTCGTTCCGGCTTTCGTTTTTTGGACCATCAGGCAGCGAGTCTTTCTTTAATCTGGCCGGTGAGACTATTGGGCCCGGCCTGGGTGATTTCAACGTCGACCAAATCGCCGATTTGCAGGTCGGGCGAAATGATATGGACCGATTGCAGCCATGGCGTCTTGCCAATCAACTGGCCTTCCAGCTTGCCCTGCCGCTCGAGCAGGATATCGGTCGTCCGGCCCACGGTCTGCTGATTGAATGCATATTGCTGCTCGTTCAGCAAGGCCTGCAATCTTTGTAGCCGTTCATCCATCACTTCAGGTGCGATCTGTTCGTCCATTCCTGCTGCGGGCGTGCCCGGACGCGGAGAATATTTGAACGAGAAGGCTTGGGAGTAATTGGCTTCGCGGACAATCTGCAGCGTTTCTTCGAAATCCTGATCGGTTTCACCCGGAAAGCCGACGATGAAATCGCCCGAAAGCGCAATATCGGGACGCACTTTGCGCATCTGAGCGAGAATATCGAGATAGCTTTGCGCGCTATGTGAGCGGTTCATCGCCTTCAGTATCCGGTCACTGCCCGATTGTACTGGTAGGTGCAGAAATGGCATGAGCTTGGCGACTTCGCCATGGGCAGCGACCAGGCCCTCGGTCATGTCATTGGGGTGGCTGGTCATATAGCGAATTCGCTTCAGGCCCGGAATCTTGTCGAGCGCGCGGATCAGGCCGTCGAGACCCTGATGCCGGCCCTTGTCATCCTCGCCGGTCCAGGCGTTGACATTCTGGCCGAGCAGCGTGATTTCATAAGCGCCGCCATCGACCAGTGCCTTTGCTTCATTGACCAGATCGGTCCACGGGCGCGAAATTTCGGCGCCGCGGGTGTAGGGAACCACACAATAAGTGCAGAATTTGTCGCAGCCTTCCTGCACCGTCAGGAAGGCCGTTGGCCGTGCCTGTTTGCCGCGCGATGGCAAGACATCGAATTTCGAAATGGCGGGCATGTCGGTGTCGAGCGCCTTTTTTCCCGATTTTGCTGTTTCCATCAGTTCCGGCAGCCGGTGATAGGCCTGCGGCCCGACAACGATATCGACGCTGGGCGCGCGGCGGGAGATTTCCTTGCCCTCGGCCTGGGCGACACAGCCGGCAACGGCGATCATCGGACTGCTGCCGTCTTTCCGACGTAACCGACCGATATCCGAATAGACCTTGTCGACCGCCTTTTCCCGAATGTGGCAGGTGTTCAGCACCACCAGATCCGCGTCCTCACCATTTTCGGCGGCGCTCATGCCCTGATCGACGAGCAATTCGGACATGCGCTCGCCGTCATAGACATTCATCTGGCAGCCAAAGGATTTGATATGGAATTTTTTAAGATCAGCCTGGGTCATAGAGCGCGCCTATACAATGGGTTTGCCGCCCAGGGAAGCTGAAAGCGGTTCGACAATCCGTCGTCTCGCCTCGGCTGCGATGTCTTTTCGGGAAGAATAATGGTCCGGATCGAAGGGCTCGAGGAAATGTACTTCAACTAGAAAACTGCTGCGCCGGGTGAGCAGGCGCCAGGCGTTTGCCTGAGCGGTTTCTTCGCCGGTCCAGCTGACTTCATGGGCGTTGTTCCCGTAGTTCAGAAATATCGGCTGAACCAATATACCTGGGGGAGGGGGCTCCAGCACTTTGAGCAAGGGCGCCTTGAATGGCAACAGGGTCGAACCGTCGGTCGTCGTGCCCTCCGGAAAGATCGTGATTGCCCAGGTCTCTTCCAGCGCATCGCGCAACTGGTTGATCTGCTGGGCTATGCCCATCCGGTCCGATCGCGAAACAAACACCGTATCGTTGAGCCGGCATAGCCAGCCGATAATCGGCCAGTTGCTGATTTCTTCTTTGGAAACAAAAGCGGTGCCGCTGTGGCCGCCGAGAATCGCAATATCCACCCAGGACAGATGATTGGAAATGAAGAAGACATCCCGCTTGATCGGGGTGCCGACGATATTGACCCGCGCACCGCAGGCGAAGGCTGCGATTTTGAGAAAGGTTCGCGGCCAGGGATTGGATAATCCCAGCAAGCGCCAGAGGTAATAAAAGGGAATGCAGATAATCAATGCTGTGACCAGCAATATCATCCGGAATGCGAATCTCAAATAACCCACTGGTGACGCTCCGTCCCATAACCGGTAAGCCATTGGCTGGGTGTCACAAGGCCGTGCCTCCGGGTCGGGGTCAGGCACTTCAGGTTTTTCTGGCGAGAGATACGCCATATAGCTCCATGCGATGGTCAACCAGTCGATAGCCGAGTTTCTCTGCAATTTGTTTCTGCAGCGCTTCGAGTTCCGGATCGACAAATTCGATGACTTTTCCGGTTTCGACATCGATCAGATGATCGTGATGGGCTTCCGGGACAGCTTCATAGCGCGCCCGTCCGTCGCCGAAGTCGTGACGATCCAATATGCCGGCTTCTTCAAACAGCCGAACCGTCCGGTAGACGGTCGCTATCGAAATGCGGGAATCCACTGCTGAGGCGCGTTCGTGCAGAGTCTCGACGTCGGGATGATCCTCGGCATCGGATATCACACGGGCGATCACGCGACGTTGGTCGGTGATGCGGAGCCCTTTTTCAGCACATAGTGCTTCAAGATCAATTTTTTGCGGCATGGACCCTTTCCGTTACGCTGGGGAAGACTCTATGCGGGGTGCAGGATATTGCAAAGGGAAAATTGCGGCAAGCTTGCCGCAATTTTCCAAATCCAGTGCAATAAGAAATCAGTCTAGTTCTTTTTACCCTTTTTCTTGCCGAGGCCGATGGCCTTTGCAAGTTGCCGGCGCTTTTCTGCATAATTGGGAGCGACCATCGGATAGTCGTTGGGCAGACCCCATTTTGCGCGATAATCCTCAGGCGTCATGCCGTAATGGGTCATCAGGTGGCGTTTCAGCATTTTCAGCTTCTTGCCATCTTCCAGACAGACGACATAATCCGGCTTTATCGATGCTTTGATCGGAACCGCAGGCTCAGGACGGGCCTGTTCCGCTGCTTGTCCCGAAAGGGACGCGAGTGCTCCATGAACACTGCTAATGATAAGCGGCAAATCGGATACCGCAACGCTGTTATTGCTGACATGTGCAGCAACAATGTCTGAAGTGAGCGTAATCAACGTCTCATTCAGAGCAATTTCTTCCTCTGTCATAATTTAATACCTTTGTGCGACCATTATTATTATATTGCATATTTTGCGCGCTGGTATTTACACGAACTGTCAACCGCTGCAACAGTCAAACTCATGATACATTTGTTTAGATGGTTAATATCGCTTTGTAAGTAACCGCGTCGAACTTTTCCATATTGAGGCCGGTATAATAAGCCTTGCGCAGCCCAATCCTCTGGAATCCGAATTTACTATAAAGTTTTTCCGCTGGATTATCCGCTCTCATCTCCAGAAAAACCGCCGCAACGCCGTGGTTTAGCGCCGATTGCAGCATGTGTTCGAGCAAACAATATCCGACCCCCTGGCCCTGGCAGTCGGGCGAAACCGCTATCATCAGAAGCTCTTCTTCATCCGCGGCCTGCCGGCTGATTAGAAAACCGCAGGCCATGTCTTTGCGTTCGGCAATCAATAGTCTCGCATTAGGCATAGAAAGCATCGATCGGCACTGATGATGGTTCCATCCTTCGCCATAAGTCTTTGGAAAGGCATGTTCCATGACAAGCATCACGTCGCTCAGGTCGTTCAGATCACCGGGCCGGATAGCCACCGGGTCAACGCCATGATCATCCCATGAGCTTTGGCGAGTGGCCATCGCTCAGGCTGTTTTCGCTGGCTGGGCGTCTGGTTTGCGCCCGTAATTCGGTTTGGCTGGCAGGTTTTTCATATTGCCAGCCACTAAAGAGATATGAGCGGCATTTGGCAATATCGGAAAATGCTTTTTGCCGCCGACCAGTGCGGCCAGTTCCGTCGCAGCGGATCCGGCGATCACACCAGCATCGACCTGACTTGCCGCCTGTTCGGGCGTGAGCGAAGCGAATTCGCCTGACGGTTCACCAGTCCCGGAAAAATTCTGCACGAAATATTCGCCATGGCCGGCCAGCATTGCAACGCAGACCGGCTGAGCTGAGCCCAGTTGTTCCAGCGCTTGCGCCGCAACCAGCGCGAGGCAGCTATATCCATGAATTTCGGCACCCCAGGCCAAGGCGAGGGCCTTTGCTGCGGAAATCCCGATGCGGACACCGGTAAAACTACCGGGGCCGCCATTGACCAGGATCTTGTCCGCCCTGCCACGTTCCGGAAGCTGCGCGATTGCCGGCATCAGCTTTTCCGCATGGCCGCGACCAATTTCGGCATAGTCCGAGGCAATAAGGGCGCCGTCCTCGAATAGCGCAACGGAACATGCGATGCTGGCCGTGTCGATCGCGAGAAGGCGCTCGCCCATCAAATCGTCAGATCAGGCTGTTGAATTTGTCGAATTCCGGGCGCGGGCTGCGGTCAAAAATCGTCGCCGGATCGCCATAGCCCAAAGTCGAAATGAAGTTGGATTTGACACTGGGCTGGTCGCCGAAAAATTCCTTGTCGACAGCGTCATTGTCAAAACCGGACATCGGGCCGGTATCGAGTCCGAGAGCGCGGGCCGCCAGAATAAAATAGGCACCCTGCAACGAACTGTTGCGCATCGCGTGCACCTTGCGGGCCTCGGCATCGCCTTCGAACCAGCTTTTTGCATCAGCGTGTGGGAAAAGTTCCGGAAGATGCTCGTGGAAATCCTGATCCATGCCGATGATGACCGCAACCGGTGCCTTGCGGATTTTGTCCTGATTGCCTTCCGCGGAAAGATTGGCCAGCCGGTCGCGTGATTCTTGACTATGACACCAGATCAGACGGGCGGGCAGCATATTGGCGCTGGTGGGCCCCATTTTCATCAGGTTCCAGATAGCGTGCAACTGCTCCACCGATACCGGTTTGTCGTGATAGCCGTTATAGGTACGGGCTTCGAGAAACAGCTGATCCAGCGCTGCTTGACCAAGTGGAGAATTCATTGAACTGCCTTTGTTTTGATAAAGCTTAAGCGGCCCGGACTTCGGTGACTTCCGGTACATAATGTTTCAGCAGGGATTCGATACCATGTTTCAGCGTAGCCGTGGATGACGGGCATCCGGCGCAGGCGCCCTGCATTTTCAGGAATACAGTGCCCTTGTTGAAGCCGCGATAGATGATGTCGCCGCCATCATTGGCAACCGCCGGGCGGACCCGGGTTTCGATCAGTTCCTTGATTTGCGCTACAATATCCGCATCTTCCGGATCATCATGCACTTCCTCTTCCGGTGGCACGGTGATTTCTCCTGCGCTACCCGGTTTGAACAGGGGCAGGCCAGCCGAGAAATGATCGAGCAAGATGCTCAGGACCTGTGGCTTCTGGTCGCTCCAGTCGGCGCCCGGTCCACAGGTTACCGAGATGAAGTCCGACCCGAAGAAAACGCCGGTAACATCGCCAAGCGTGAACAGGGCTTCTGCCAGCGGCGATGTCTCGGCATCTTCCGGCGAGGCAAAATCGCGGGTTCCGTCGGTCATGACCGGCTGCCCCAACAGGAATTTGAGGGTCGAGGGGTTTGGTGTTTTTTCGGTTTCAATCAACATGACTGTTATCTGGCGATTATATGCGGAGCGATCAAGGGCTAAACACAACTAGTCGGAGCCAGGAGCCGAGAATGTCCGGAATATTCACTGGCCAGTCAGATTGAGCCTGCTTATATCCGGGACATGAAAACTACATCCCCGCTTCTATCTCCCCGGCTCTCCACACTGTTTCTGCTATTCGCTTTGCTGGCGACGCCCGGCATCGCCAATGCCGAAGAGGCCAAGGGTGATCAGGATTTGCCGTGGCTGTACAAGAATAGCGATGTCCCGGTCGACAAGAGCTGGACCTTTGGCGAACTGGAAAACGGGATGCGCTATGCGGTCAAACGCAACGGTGTCCCGCCGGGGCAAGTCTCGATCCGTTTGCGGCTCGATGTCGGCTCTCTGATGGAGACCGAGCAGGAACAGGGATTTGCCCATTTCATGGAGCATCTGACGTTTCGCGGCTCGACCCATGTGCCCGATGGCGAAGCAAAGCGGGTATGGCAGAGGCTCGGCGCGACCTTCGGCAGCGACAGCAATGCCGAAACCACGCCAACCCAAACGGTCTACAAGCTGGATCTACCCAATGCCAACCGCACCAGCCTCGATGAAAGCCTCAAAATACTTTACGGCATGGTGAGTTCGCCGGGGCTCAGCATCAAGGCAGTCAATGCGGAGCGTCCCGTAGTATTGGCGGAATTGCGCGAACGCGCAGGACCACAGACCATAGTGCAAAATGCGACGCGGGAATTATTCTTTGCCGGACAGCGTCTGGCAAACCGCGCGCCGATCGGCACGCCGGAAACACTGGGTGCTGCAACGCCGCAGATGCTGCAACTATTCCATCAGCGCTGGTATCGGCCCGAGCAAGCCGTTATCGTGATCGCCGGCGATGGTGATCCGGCATTATTCGAGGAACTTCTGAACAAGCATTTCGCGCAATGGCAGGGCAAGGGCGAGGCGGGCACCATTCCGGATTTCGGAGAAGTGCAGGATACTGATGATATCAGCCGGATTGTCATCGAACCCACTTTGCCCCGGTTCATCTCCATGGTCATTGCGCGGCCCTGGGAGCAGGTCGAGGATACGATCGTATATAATCAGCAGATATTGATCGATCTGCTGGCGCTGCAGTTGATCAATCGCCGTCTGGAATCCCGGGCGAGGGCCGGAGGCAGCTATTTGCAGGCCAGCGTCGGTCAGGATGATGTCAGTCGTTCGATCGACGGCACCTTCATCAGCATCATCCCGCTCGGCGATGACTGGGAAGCGGCGCTCAAGGATGTCCGAGGCGTTATCGCCGATGCGACCACTATAGCCCCGTCCGAAGCGGATATCGCCCGGGAGATTGCCGAATTTGATGCTGCTCTGGCGATTGGCGTGGAAAGCTATCAGACCGAAGCCGCCCGCAAGCAGGCCGATGATATCGTCAACGCCGTCGACATTCGGGAAACCGTTGCAACACCGCAGGTGGCGCTCGATGTATTCCGCGCGATGCGGGATCTTTACACCCCCGAGCGGCTACTCGATTCGACTCGCAAGCTATTTTCCGGCGTCTCTACCCGCGCCTTGCTGACATCACCCGATACCGTCGACAATGGGAAAGTCAGGCTGGCCCAGGCGTTGCGCCGCTCCGTCGATGCAGCCAGCGATGTCCGCGTCACCCAATCCGATATCGGATTTGAAGCGCTGAAAAAAATTGGGGAAAAGGGATCGATACTGTCGTCCCAAAAAAATGAACGTTTCGATATCGAGCAGCTGGAACTGACCAATGGTGTCAGAGTGCTGATGTTCCCGAACAACGCCGAGCGCAACAAGATCATGGTCAATGTCCGTTTCGGCAAAGGCTATAGTGGCCTTTCGTCACGGCAGGAAACGCTTGCATGGTCCGGTGCCATGGCGTTGATGGCCAGCGGTGTTGGCGATCTGGGGCAGGAGGAACTGGACAAGATTACCACCGGACGCCGGATCGGACTGGGTTTCGGAATCGATAATGATGCGTTCGAGATTTCTGCCGATACACGGCCATCCGATCTCGAAGACCAGTTGCATCTGATAGCCGCCAAATTGGCTTTCCCGCGTTGGGATGCAGCTCCGGTAATCCGCAGCAAAGCCGCTTCGCTGATCAGCTATGACAGCTTTTCAGCCTCACCACAGGCGGTCATGGGGCGCGATCTGGAATGGCTGGTTCGCGGCAAGGACCCTCGCTGGAAGACGCCCGACAAGAAAGATTTTGAACAGCTGACCGCCGAGAATTTCCGGCAATTCTGGCAACCGATACTGGCAAGTGGGCCGATCGAGCTGATGCTGTTCGGTGATTTTGACCGGGATCAGGCGGTCGAGTCTATCCTCAAGACTTTCGGAGCATTGGAAAAACGCGAGCCGCAGGCGGTTGCCGCCGACGCGAAATCTCCGCATTTTCCGGCACCGCAAGCAGGACCGGAGATTCTGGTGCATAAAGGCGATGATGAACGGGCCGCTGCCATGGTGGCCTGGCCGACCGGTGGCGGGCTGGACAATGTCCGGGAAAGCCGCAAGCTCGAAGTATTGGCGTCGATCTTCAACGACCGGTTATTCGAAATTCTCCGGTCACAGCAGGGCGCGAGCTATAGCCCGCAGGTAATCAACAGCTGGCCGGTCGAATTTGAATCAGGGGGTTATATTGGCGCGCAGAGCCAGTTGACGCCGGACAATATCGACCGTTTCTACAATGTCGTAGAGTTGATAGCCAGAGACCTGCGGGAAAAGCCGGTCAGCGCAGATGAATTGCAGCGCGTGGTAGAACCACTGCGCCAGTTGATCGCCCGGGCCAGCAGCGGCAATAGTTTCTGGATGGGCCAGTTGGAAGGAGCGAGCTACAATCCGCAGAAATTTGTCGCCCTGCAAAGTCTGCTGCGTGACTATACGGTGATTACGACCGAAGAAGTGCAGGCTCTGGCGATCAAATATCTGAATGATGAAACGAAATGGAAGCTGGCTGTGTTGCCCGAATCCAATCGTCTGGCTGCCAATGACAATGAACCGGTCACCCGGCCTGCGGATGCCGCCGCCAGCAACTAGCCGATAGCTGGCCAGTGATCAGATAGAATCGACGAGCGCCAATATCTGCTCGTTGCTGGGCCGCTTCTTATAGTCGCCGGATACCGTTCTGGCGATGATCTTGCCGCTCTTGTCGATCAGGAAGACCGAAGCATAAGGAACCCCCGCGGCGCGTCCTTCGGTATATTGCGGGTCGCGCAGTCCAAAACCGTCGATCACCGCGGAAGGCTCGTCGGAGAGCATCTCATATTGCAGCATCTGGTTCTTGGAGAAGCGGTCCTGCTGGGCCGGACTGTCGTAACTAACACCATAGAGATTATAACCACGATCCTTCAGATCGCCGACGATCGCGTTGATCGATTTCAATTGCGTCTGGCAATAAGGACACCATTCGACCGAACGCGTGAAGACAAGGAGAGCGGGGCCGTTCTCCAGAACCTGGCCCAAAGTGGTTTCGCCACCATTGCTCAACAGGCTGGCGGTCAAGGGAACCTGCTCCCCAACCGCCAGTCCGGCATCAATGCTTTCGGCTTTCGTAATGGGAGCAACCACCGTATCCCGCTCCTTTTCCACCTGACCAGCGGCTTCGCCACTGGCGTCAGGAGAAGGTCCAGAGCATGCGCTGAGCGCAAGCACTACAACAGAGGATAATGTCAAAGCGGTTCGTGTCATGGCGTGATCCATCCAGCTATCTCTGCTAATATTCGCGGTTCCAAGCCGTTGCGTTACAGCTTCACCACCTCGCTTTCCGGGTGCTAGAAACGACAACCGAAACCTGCAGAGTTTTATCAAAAGTCAGCTTTTACCATCACAATACATATTTGGACAGGTCGGTGTCTTTGGCAACATCCGAAAGCTGCTTCTCGACATAGGCCTTGTCGATGGTGATTTCTTCTCCGGCCCGGTCTTCTGCGGTAAAGCTGATCTCTTCGAGCAGCTTTTCCATCACCGTCTGCAGCCGGCGCGCGCCGATATTCTCTACCGTTTCGTTCACATTCGCTGCAATTTCGGCGAGCTTTTCGATTGCATCGTCGGTAATCTTGATTGTGACATCTTCCGTCCCGAGCAACGCAACATATTGTTCCGGCAAATTGGCTCTGGTTTCGGTCAATATCCGGATAAAGTCGGCTTCGGTGAGTGCCCGCAATTCCACTCGGATCGGCAAGCGCCCCTGCAATTCGGGGAGCATGTCGCTCGGCTTGGATATAGAAAAAGCGCCCGACGCGATGAACAGGATATGGTCGGTCTTCATCGGACCATATTTGGTCGCAACCGTCGTGCCCTCGATCAGCGGAAGCAGGTCGCGCTGGACACCTTCCCGGCTGACCGATCCTCCGCGCACGTCGCTGACTGCAATCTTGTCGATTTCGTCAAGAAAGACGATACCGTTGGACTCGGCGTCGGTGATCGCTGCCCGCGATATATCCTCGTCGTCGAGACGCTTGTCGGATTCTTCTTCGACCAGCTTGTCCCAAGCGTCCGCAACCCGCATTTTGCGGCGTTTCATGCGTGTCTGGTTAAAGGCTTTTCCCATCATGTCGGAAAGGTTGATCATACCGACCTGGCCACCCATGCCGGGGAGATCCATAGGCATATTGGGCGCATCTTCCACTTCGATCTCGATCTCGGTGTCATTCATATGGTTGTCGACGACTCGCTGGCGGAAGCTCTCGCGCGTGGCTTCGCTGGCATTCTCGCCGCATAAAACGTCAAGCAGTCGGTTCATCGCTGCTTCCGCTGCCGCTTCATGCACGGCCATTCGCCGGCGTTCGCGTTCGAGGCGGACAGCCTCTTCCGCGAGATCGCGGGCAATCTGTTCGACGTCGCGACCGACATAGCCGACTTCGGTAAACTTGGTGGCTTCGACCTTGATAAAGGGCGCATCCGCAAGCTTGGCCAGGCGCCGGGAAATCTCCGTCTTGCCACAACCCGTGGGGCCGATCATCAGGATATTCTTGGGCGTTACTTCCTCGCGCAGTTCGGCCGGAAGCCTCTGACGGCGCCAGCGATTACGCAAGGCAACGGCAACGGCGCGTTTGGCGTCTTGCTGGCCGATAATATGTTCGTCCAGTGCTTTGACGATGGCTTTGGGGGTCAGGTTCGCCTGCATGCTAATTTCTCTTTGTTAATGATTGTAACGGATGCGACAAGATTCAGGTGTCGCTATCGAGCGTTTCAATCGTGACTTGGTCGTTAGTGAAAACGCAAAGTTCTGCCGCAATCTGCATCGATTTCCGGGCCAGTTTCTCGGCGTCCTTTTCATAGTCTTTCAGGGCGCGCGCTGCGGAGAGAGCGAAATTTCCTCCGGAACCGATGGCTGCAATGCCCTCTATCGGTTCGAGCACATCGCCATTGCCTGTAAGAATCAGCGTCACGTCCTTGTCGGCCACGATCATCAACGCTTCCAGATTACGGAGATATTTGTCGGTCCGCCAATCTTTCGCCAGTTCAACCGCTGCGCGCATGAGCTGTCCGTTGTGGCGTTCGAGTTTTGCCTCGAGCCGCTCGAATAAAGTGAAAGCATCTGCGGTAGCACCGGCAAAGCCACCGATAACCGATCCGTCGTGCAATTGCCGTACCTTGCGCGCGTTCGGCTTCATTACCGTATTACCCATGGATACCTGACCGTCGCCAACGACGACGACCTTGCCGTTTATCCGTACTGATAGAATTGTGGTGCCGTGCCATTGTTGCAGGCCATGTTGCTGATTTTCTGTCATGAAACCGGATATGGGTAATCGGTTCCGAATGTGCAACCGGAGGATTCGCGGCTTTATTTCAGGACCGGAAATCGATCAGCGGAATTCGGGCTTCTGCGGGCTGCCTGGCCAAAAAAAATGGCGACCAATTTGGCCGCCATTTTCAAAATCTATATCTGAACGAGTTCAGGGGGAGGTTGGCGTATCATCGCTGCCGTCGGCCGCGATGACGATGCCAGCAATCACAGCTGCTGCTGCGAGAATTGCAATAATGATACCGGAACCGCCTTCAAGATCATTTTCGCTATCAACAGTTGCGCTGGTACGTGCAACGGAAGAAACAGGCTGGGAAGCCTGTGCCAAAACGGGTGCGCTTACAAGCGATGCGGCTGCAGCTGCAGCCATTCCAATTTTACCGAAACGCATAATTTGCTCCTTCAGGGTTTCGCATTTCACTTAATACGCCGCAATCTTTGGCATAACAGGCTACTGAAATCAACCATCTTATTCTTCAATTTCATAATATCGGCGGTCAGTTGCAAAGATCACACAGGTTGAACTTTTGCCGGATAAATTGAGAGCTTGGGTAAATAGACGGCTCAGGGTTAATTGAAGGGGCCGGTGGTTCCCGTATCCCTTGGTTTCCATAGCTTGTGCCAATTCAAGACGTTAACCACAGACGTGAAATTCGCTCTGGAATATATAGCTAACAAGTTGTTAACCAATGGCATGGATAGAGATAGATTGAGACCAGTGGCTCTGACCGACGAGGCCATAAGACATAGATTTCGGAGCAGTTTGCCGGTAAAAATCGTAGGCATTGCGAGAGAAGAGCATGATCTGGATAGAGTATCCGCTGCGAAGCAGAAAGGATTCGGGGAAGACGTCAGTCTGTTTCTGCTTAGCTTCCTCGCTTTCTTTACTGCTTTTTACATGTTCATCGTCTGATTCGGCTTCGGTGGCCGATTAGTCGCAGGCGCGATGGAGCTGCTGGCCCAGCCATGCCGCTATCAGACACATGGCGGCAACCAGTAAAAGCTGTTCGGTCGTCGAAACGCCCAGCATGCTCAGCCCCAGCGCCACCAGGGCACCCATAACCATACAGCCGGAATTGACGACATTATTGGCGGCAATGGTGCGCGCGGTCTGGCTGATATCGACCGTGGTGGTCAGAAAAGCGTATAAGGGCACGACAAACATGCCGCCGAATATCGACACGCCCCCCAGCGTCCCGAGCAGCGCCCAGGCCCCTTCATGGACGATGAAGGTGTCGAACGTATAGAGCTGGCCATCAGGCAATTCCTGCCAGCTGCGAGCTATGAAATATAAAATGAGTACGAAAACACCCATCATGATGACGCTGGCCGGGGCGAAACGCGCCGAGACTTCGCTCTTCAACAACCGGTTGACCAGGACCGAGCCGATGGCAATGCCGATCGAGAAAACCCCCAGAAAAAGACTGGCAACCTGCGGTGTTGCTGTGAGAACATTTTCCACCAGCGGTGGAAATTGAATGATCATGACCGATCCGATGGTCCAGAAAAAGCTGATTGCGATGATCGCCAGATATAATCTGCGCACGTGCAAGGTGGCGGATATCAGGCGAATCGAAGAGCGAACAAAATTGAAGTCGATCTTCTCCACTTCCTTTTGCGCAGGTGCCGGCGGCATGAACTGGGCGGCGATCCGTCCGATCACCGCCACCACGAAGACCGCAATAACGGCAATTTCGACTCCGTTCCCGTCACGGTCGATGATGATGCCGCCAAGAATCGTCCCCGCGAGAATCGCGATATAGGTTCCCGCTTCGACCAGCCCGGTCCCGGCAAGCACTTCGTCTTTCTCAAGATGCTGCGGCAGAACGGCGTATTTTATCGGACCGAAAAAAGTGGATTGCAGGCCCAGCAGGAACAGGGCGGTCAGCATGATGGGAATCGAGTGCAGCCAGAGCCCGACGCCGCCAACAACGGCAATGAATATCTCCAGAGTTTTAACCAGTCGTGTGATCCGTGCCTTGTCGTAATTGTCCGCCAATTGGCCCGCCAGCGAAGAAAACAGAAAGAAAGGCAAAATGAACAGGCCGGAAGCCAGCGCATTGAACACGAAATCTTCGGATTCACTTTCGTAGATATTATAGGTCACCAGAATGACCATCGAGAATTTAAAGAGATTGTCGTTAAACGCCCCGAGTAGCTGGGTCAGGAACAGCGGCAAAAACCTTCTAGTTCGCAGCAAATGCGCAGTATTTTGCATAAAGTGAAAATCTCTTTTCGAGCGAAAAATGAGCGTTGTCGCATCCTTAGCCCATTCAGCCCCGGGGTCAAATCCATTGACCGGCGCTTGGGCAACGAATTTCCGCTCCAGTTGATTGAAACAATTTTCATTTCAGGGAAATCTGTTTATGCGAGAGCCACCATGCTGAACTTGCCGAACATATTGACCCTCTCGCGGATTTTTGCGGTACCGATTCTGGTTTTTCTGCTCTGGCCGAACTTCGAGGCGGCTCGTTCGCAACCTCTGCCAATCGACTATTTGCTGACCTTCGGTCTCTATTGTCTGATGGCGATTACCGATTATTTCGACGGCTATCTCGCCCGCTCGCAGGGTACGGTTTCCAAACTCGGGATATTTCTGGATCCGATCGCCGACAAGATCATGGTCGCCGCGGTGGTGCTGATGCTGATATTCACGCGGGATATCAACGGATGGCATACGATCGCTGCTATTGTTATCTTGTTGCGGGAAATCACCGTCTCGGGCCTCCGCGAATTTCTGGCCGGATTGCAGATCAGCGTTCCCGTGTCGCAACTGGCCAAGTGGAAAACCGGCTTCCAGATGATTTCGCTCGGTGCCCTGATCCTCGCGGGCGGCTTGCCGCACTTCCCGATCGTACAGACCGTCGGCTTGTGGACGCTATGGGCAGCAGCGATCCTGACCCTGATCACCGGATGGGATTATTTGCGCGTCGGCCTGAAGCATATGGACTGATGACCCGCTCGCTCGACATAGTCTATTTCGCCTGGGTGCGGGAACGGCTTGGCATAGGCCAGGAACAGGTGCAACTCGCCGACGGGATTGAGACCATCGACGATGTATTGGCGATGCTTGTTGCTCGAGGCGACGTCTATGCCGATATTTTTGCTGACAATGCAAAATTGCGCTTCGCACTCGACCAGGATTATGGCGTCCCGGCGACGCCGATCGGATCCGCTCAGGAACTGGCTATTTTCCCGCCGGTGACAGGCGGGTGATCAGGATCGAAGTCGGTTCGGCTGATTTCGATATCGGCGTCGAAACGGCAAAAGTGGCCGGGCAGGGCGGTGGCGCAATCGCCAGCTTTGTTGGTCAGGTCCGCGATGACGGCAATCTGCAATCGCTCGAATTGGAACATTATCCGGCGATGACAGGCAAGGCGCTGCGAAAGATTGCCGAAACTGCGCTAGCCGACTGGCCGCTCCACGCCGTAACGATCATCCACCGTGTGGGCGCATTGTCGGTCGGGGAGAATATCGTGCTGGTGGTGACCGGATCCGATCATCGCGGGGCGGCGATTGAAGCCTGTTCCTTCGTCATGGACAAGCTGAAGACGGTGGCGCCATTCTGGAAGAAAGAAACCCGCACCGACGGCGCGACGAAATGGATCGAAGAACGCGCATCCGATATCGATGCTTCGGAAAAGTGGCAGAAATAGCCGTGAATATTATGCCTGGTTTTTCGAAACCCAGTGCTGCGCACCCTTCATGATCTCCGCCAATAGCTGAAATTCGCTGCGTCGGGGACTGTTCTTTCGCCAGACCAGCGCGATGTCACGCGTCGCCCGGTCCGATTTGAGCGGTCTCGCAACGATGTTCGTATGGTTCAATATACCGCTGTCGATTGCCATCTTCGGCAGCAGGGTCAGGCCGAGACCATTGTCGACCATCTGCACCAATGTGTGCAGCGATGTACCCATCATCCGCGCGGACGCTCTCAACTCCGGGCGGTTACAAGCCGCGAGCGCATGATCCTTTAAACAATGGCCGTCTTCGAGAAGCAGCAATTGCGTCTCGTCGATGGTCGCCGGATCCACTTGCGATGGTGGATCGCGCGGATCATCTTTCGGGAAGGCCACGAATATTTCATCGCTGAACAGGATTTCGGATTCGACATCGCCGCAAGGAAAGGGCTGCGCCAGCAAGACGCAATCGGCATGGCCATGATGCAGCGAATCACAGGCCGCCTGGCTTGTTTCCTCTTTTAGATAGAGTTTCAGTTCCGGGCGTTCCTTGCGAAGTTGCGGCAGCAGGCGGGGCAACAGGAAGGGAGCGATTGTCGGAATGACGCTCATCCGGACATCGCCCGCCAGCGGCTTGCCGGCGGAACGCGCCATTTCGGAAAGTTCCTCTGCCTCGCGCAGGATTCGATATGCTTTTTCGACCATCTGGTTGCCCAGTTCCGTAAAGCGGACAACCCGGCGGGTACGCTCGACCAGCACGATATCGAGCAGGGCTTCCAGCTCCTTGATTCCGGCCGACAATGTCGACTGGGTAACGAAACAGGATTCGGCGGCTTTACCGAAATGGCCATGTTCTTTCAGCGCCACCAGATATTGCAATTGTTTGAGCGTGGGCAGGTAGGTCGACATTATCGAGGCTTTCGATCAGTAGAAGAGTACTGATCTAATATAGTGATTATGAGGCTTTTGAAAAGCACCATCCTAATTTGCGTTGCAAGAAAGAACTGGAAATCCGAGCCTGTCGTGCTTAGTTTATGGTCTTCGCAACATCCGGAGGAAATATATGTTTCGGGAACTCGGCGCTTATCTGGATTCCATCAAGGCCCGCGACCCGGCTCCCCGGTCGCGCTGGGAAGTGCTGCTTTATCCCGGTGTGCTGGCCATTGGCCTGCACCGGTTTGCCCATTGGCTGTTCAAGGGCGAGCTTTATTTCTTCGCGCGGCTGATCAACCATATCTCCCGTTTTTTC
>JBALUX010000021.1:0-30519 GCA_036963725.1 Parasphingorhabdus sp.
ATAAATGTCGGCGGACAAAAGGCCGCTGCCGCTATTCTTCTGGCTGATCGAGATTAGCGACGCGATCGCCGTTCCATGCACGCTTGATACGGGAGCTCCTTTGGCAAATCCGCGCTGCTCGACGGGAATTTTTATCATGCTATGGCGGGCCACACCGCCGTCAATCAGTCCGATTTTAGCGTTAATAGCCGCGCCTCCCGCAAGCAGAGCGGCGGGTAGTGCCCCGGCGTTGCCAGGCGCGGCAGTGGCGCTGCTGAAATAGATATTGTCACCGCTGATTTCGGCTTCACGCGCGATTTTCTGAAGCTTTTTCTGCTCTGATTTCAGGCTCTCGCCCTTGCGGGTTGAGAATTTTACGAAAGCCAAATCCAGCCCTTCAATCCGGCCGCGCTCCACGACGGTGAAACCTTGATCCACAGCCTCGCCGATGGACGTTTCCGAAATGTCGGTCGCTACCAATTTTCCGCGCACTGCGGGATCGCCGTTGCGGTCGCGCTCGACATGATCCCGGTTCTCTCGCAAAAACCGGTTGATCCGTTCAACGCGCAAACGATTGAGTAGCGTGTTCAGCTCTGATTTGCCCAGTCGGTCCAACAGATTGCCCTCGACAACATCGGTCACTGGGTTGACCACGCCTCCAATCACTCGATCGGGGAAAGCCAGACCAGGGCTGCCGCCCGGCAGCGACAATTGCGCCCAGGCAGCCGCCGGCATGAGGAAAATCACGATGATCCACCAGTTGCGTACCAACTTCATGCCTTCTTTCCTTCCAAGCAGCATGGGCCACAACCCATTTGCTTTTTTTTTGCATTCATGGATTAAACGAACCGGTTCCATCGTTTCATCCATAGACCATTAAATAAAGGATATCCGCGCTGAATGGCATTTGAACAGGATTTGCTGGAATTACTCCCGCAATTGCGGCGTTTCGCCCGCGGCCTAACGCGCAATATCGATGATGCAGATGATCTGTGTCAGATGGCCCTCGAACGTGCGCTGAACAAGCGAGGCCAATGGCAAACGGGAACAAGACTGGATAGCTGGATGTACAGGATTACGAGAAATATCTGGATCGATACGGTCCGCGCTGCGGGTCGGCGGGAACATGTCGCCAATGATGATGACGCGATGCAGAATGTTGCGGGCGACGATCACCAGCGCATGGAAGAGCGGATGGAACTTTCCGATGTCGACCGGGCGATGGACCTGTTGCCGCTCGAACAGCGCGAGGCGATCGTGCTCGTTCTGGTCGAAGGCTTTGCCTATAAGGAGGCAGCAGATTTGCTGGACATACCGATTGGAACCTTAACCTCACGGCTGGTTCGCGGGCGCGAGGCACTGCAACGTGGACTGGGAGAAGCGGCATGACTTTTGATGAAGAAACCATCATCGCCTATGTCGATGGTGAATGTGATGCGGTAACAGCCCGGCGGATCGAAAAAGCGATGGCGACGGACAGCATATTGGCTGGTCGTATCGCTGAGGAACAGGCGTTGAGAAGCCGCCTGGCTGCCCATTATGATCCGGTTGCACAGGAGCCTGTGCCCGATCGTCTGACGGCGCTGCTGACCGCTTCGATGGAAAGCAATGTCGACAGCAGCTTTGCCGAGCGAAAGCTTTATGAAGACCGGAAACGGGCCAGCCGGCGCGGCTTCGGCCTGGCGCAATGGGGGGCGATGGCGGCAACCCTGATGCTGGGGATCGTAGTTGGCCAGTTTGGCTTTGGTCAGAAAGGCAGTCTGATTGCCGAGCAAAATGGCGCCCTGATCGCCAGCGGTACGCTTGACACCGTTCTGGAAACCCAACTCGCCTCTGCCCGGGGTGAAGATAACAGCTATCGCATCGGTCTGACCTTCCGCTCCCAATCGGGTCAAATCTGCCGCAGCTTTGACGGCGAAGCGCTCGCCGGGATCGCCTGCAAGGCCGATGATCACTGGCGGCTGGAGAAGATGATCCCCGGCAAGGCGACCAGTGACTATCGGCAGGCTGCGAGCAGCGAAATCAACGCACTGGCCGCCGAAATGATGGCCAATGCACCGGTGGACGCGGACGGCGAACGCGATCTGATGGATAATGGGTGGCAATAGGCCGTCGGTATAAACTGGAGAACCGGACGGTTTTTCCGATGAAGTGGCCGGGTCCAAACTGCGAAAAAAAAGCAAAGGCGGGGCCTGATCCCCGCCTTTTTCACGCTCTGCTGTGATGAACGGCTTGCCGGCCTGCCAAATATTCCGCGACTCCCGGCTCTTCCCAGTCCTGATCATCCGGACGATAGGTGAACTCTGTTGGATTTTCTATTCAGAGCTTTATCCAGAGCAAGAGACAATTACGGAGCGATTGAAAAACTACATAGGGTGGATGCGGATGGAGGCCAGGCATTCATGCAAAAGCCCTTTCCTACAGCCTCCCGCATCTGGTACGCCTGCTCCATGAACTTCCACCGCTCTGCTCTACTTTGCGGGCGTTATCCTGCGCGCCGCGGGAACATTCTCCGAGCATTGCGTATCTGCTCTATTAATGGGAAAGTGGTTGATATTACAGTGAAATAACCGGTTTCAGCGGCCAAAGCCCTTTCCGCTTTAGGGGGTGTGACCCGTGTGACCCGAGATTATATATTTGCGGGCGCGCTGGCGTAGCCGATATTTTGATGATTGCCGATTTCGGAGAATGGCGGTGACCGGGCGGCACCCCTAGGGGGGACTGTCTCGGCGATCAAACCCGCGGTGTCTGTGGAGGTGCGTTAGGGATTCGAACCCTAGATACCATTGCTGGCATACCGCATTTCGAGTGCGGCGCTTTCGACCACTCAGCCAACGCACCTCATAGACGGGGCAGCATCTAGCGATCATGACGCAGCGCTGCAACCCATATCACGGCGTAGCGAAAAATCGCCGGGAAGACGGGCAGGGGATGATCGCGGCCTCGCTCTGAAACCCACGTAAAACCGCGGAAATTCGAATATAGGCTTTTGTGCCTCACTTCTCTGCTATAGACGAATTTCCCGCCATCCCTGAAACAGCAAAGCCCGAAAGGCGAAGCAGTACCACTCCTCATGACATCCGATCTTGCACAATATGGCTTGCTTCTGTCGCTGCTGCTGTTCGCAATTCTGGCGGTGAGCGAGGCGATATTCCCGCGCCGCAAGCGCTCGCTGCCGCGCGCAAAACGCTGGCGGACCAATATATTGATCATCCTGCTGGACAGTGCAGCGCTCCGCCTGATCGGCCCGATCGCCGCACTCGCCGCCGCCAGCTATGCGGCGCAGCACCATATCGGCCTGTTCAACTGGACCGACTGGCCGGCCTGGCTGGAGTTCATACTGGCGCTGATCCTGTTCGATCTGGCGATTTACGGGCAGCATATCGCGACCCATAAAATTCCGCTGCTATGGGCCTTGCACAAGGTCCATCACGCTGACCGCGACATTGACGTGACCACCGCGATACGTTTCCACCCGGTCGAGATCATCTTGTCGATGCTGTACAAGTCGGCACTGGTCCTGTTGCTCGGTCCGAGCCTGCTGGCGGTGTTCGTGTTCGCGCTGCTTCTCAATCTGTGCGCCATGTTCAACCACAGCAATTTGCGTCTGCCCGACTGGCTGGACAGGAGGTTGCGGCTGTTCCTCGTCACTCCCGACATGCACCGCGTGCACCATTCGACCGTACCCGGCGAAACCGACAGCAATTACGGTTTCAGCATCGCCCTGTGGGACCGGTTATTCGGCACCTATATCGCGCAACCGGAAGCCGGTCATGATGATATGATCATTGGCCTAGGGGAATATCAGACCGACAGTCCGGCGGACTTCTGGTGGAGCTTGGCGCTCCCGTTCCGGAAAGCCTATCGGTCAGACAAGGCAAAAAGTTACAAAAGAAATTCTACCTGAACCGGAAATTACGCTAGGTTCCAAAGCGGACAGAAGCTCCATATAGGAAGCTCTATATACAGCTGACCATTGCAGCGGAGCCCCGTCGGGCGGAAAGAATTACATGAAAAAAATACTGATCCTCCTGCTGTTCGCCATTGCTATCGCCAGCTTCTTCTACTTCGATCTCGGCTCGCAGCTGACACTTGCCAATCTGAAGGAACAGCAGGCCGCCTTTGACGCGCAATATCGGGCGGCGCCCTTGCTCGTTATCGGCATCTTCTTCCTGATCTATGTGGCGGCGACCGCGGCATCGCTGCCGGGCGCGCTCATTCTGACGCTCGCGGCGGGCGCCTTGTTTGGCGTTCTAGCCGGCACAATCATCGTGTCCTTCGCCTCGACAATCGGCGCGACCATCGCCTTTCTGTCGTCCCGCTATCTGTTCCGCGACACGATCAAGGCGCGTTTTGGCGACCGGTTGAAGGCGATAGACGACGGCGTCGAGAAAGACGGGCCATTCTACCTGCTGACTCTCCGTCTGGTCCCGATTTTCCCTTTCTTCCTGATCAATCTGTTGATGGGCCTGACCGCGATCAAGGCGCGTACCTTCTATATCGTCAGCCAGATCGGCATGTTGCTGGGTACGGTCGTCTATGTGAATGCAGGAACCCAACTCGCCAATATCGACGAGGTCAGCGATATCGGCTCGCCCGGTCTGCTGCTGTCCTTCGCCGCGCTCGGTATAACGCCCTGGGTCGGCAAGTGGATCGTCGGACTGATCAAGCGCCGGAAAGTTTACGCGCGCTGGACCAAGCCGAAAAAATATGACCGCAATATGGTGGTGATCGGCGCCGGTGCAGCCGGTCTTGTCTCCTCCTATATCGCCGCGACGGTCAAGGCCAAGGTGACGCTGGTCGAAGCGTCGAAAATGGGCGGCGACTGCCTCAACTACGGCTGTGTGCCCAGCAAGGCGCTGATCAAGAGCGCCAAGGTCGCCGAGCAGATGCGCCACGGTGATATTTACGGTCTGGACAAGGTCGAGCCGACCTACAGTTTCAAGGCGGTGATGCAGCGCATTCACGGCATTATCGCGGAGATCGAACCGCATGACAGCGTCGAGCGCTATACCGGCCTCGGTGTCGATGTGGTGAAGGGCTATGCGACCATCGTCGATCCGTGGACGGTCGAGATCAAGCGCGAGGACGGCGAGACACAGAGGCTCACCACGCGCTCCATCGTCATTGCGACCGGCGGCCGTCCCTTTGTGCCCGATCTGCCCGGTCTTGATAATGTCGGCTATGTTACCAGCGATACGCTGTGGGAAGAATTCGCGCAGATGGACGATATTCCCAAGCGCATGATCATATTGGGCGGCGGCCCGATTGGCTGCGAACTGAGCCAGGCCTTTGCCCGGCTGGGCGCGGAGGTGGTGCAGGTCGAGCGTTCGGACCGCCTGCTGGCGCGGGAAGATGATGAAGTCGCCGAACTGGCGCTGAGCGCGCAGCAAGGCTCCGGTGTCGAGGTCTTGACCGGCCATGATGCGATCCGCTGTGAGCTGGTGGACGGCGAGAAGCGCCTGATCCTTTCTGCAGATGGCAAAGAGAAGAGCATCGCCTTCGATGCGCTGGTGATTGCGGTCGGCCGCAGCGCTCGGCTGAGCGGCTTCGGACTCGAAGAACTCGGCATCGAAACCGACCGTACGGTGGTTACCGATGACTATCTGGCGACGCTCTATCCCAATATATTTGCGGCTGGCGATGTGGCAGGCCCCTATCAATTCACCCATGTGGCATCGCATCAGGCCTGGTTTGCGGCGGTCAACGCCCTGTTCGGCCAGTTCCGCAAGTTCAAGGCCGACTATCGCGTGATTCCGTGGACGACGTTCATCGATCCCGAAATAGCCCGGGTCGGCCTGAACGAGCAGGATGCAAAGGCGCAGGGCGTGGCCTATGAAGTCACCACCTACCAGATGCACGAGCTGGACCGGGCGATCGCCGACAGCGCCACGCAGGGATTTGTCAAAGTTCTGACCCCGCCGGGCAAGGATAAGATATTGGGCGTCACCATCGTCGGCGACCATGCCGGGGAGCTGCTCGCCGAATATGTGCTGGCGATGAAATACAAGCTCGGCCTGAACAAGATATTGGGCACGATCCACACCTATCCGACCATGGCAGAAGCCAATAAATATGCCGCCGGCGAATGGAAACGGGCCCATGCGCCGGAAGGCCTGCTGCGCTGGGTCGAGCGTTATCACGACTGGATGCGCGGATGATCGGCATCCTGCAGCAAGGCCAGGGCCTGATCGGCCTGACGCTGATCCTCCTGTTCGTCTGGCTGCTGTCTGAAAACCGGCAGGCCCGGCCGAGCTGGAAATGGATCGGCGGGGCGCTGTTGCTGCAATTTGCCATCGCGCTGGTGATCGTCCGGGTGCCCTTTGTCTGGGATATTATCGGCCTCGCCAATCAGGGCGTGATGGCGATTGAAAAAGCCACGCTGGTCGGATCATCCTATATGTTCGGCTATGCCGGCGGGGCGGAACTGCCCTTTGTATTGAAGGAAGGCGCGCAGCCGCCGCTGATCATCGCTTTTCAGATATTGCCTTTGGTCATCGTCTTCTCGGCGCTATCCGCCATGCTGTGGCACTGGGGCGTGCTCGCGTGGATTGTTCGCGGCCTGTCCTGGGCGCTGCGCAAGACCATGGGTGTCAGCGGCGTGGTCGGGCTGAGCGGCGGCGCGAATATCTTCCTCGGCGTTGTGGAATCGCCGCTGGTTTTGCGCGCCTATTTCGAGAAGATGAGCCGGGCAGAGCTGTTCATGGTGATGGTGCTGGCGATGTCGACTATTTCCGGCGCGATACTGGTTCTCTATGCCTCAACCCTGTCCGCTACCGTGCCCAATGCGGTGGGGCATATGATCTCCGCATCGCTGATCTCGCTGCCGGCCGCAATATTATTGGCCCGGCTGATGGTGCCGGGAGACGGCAAGACCGAGACCCGCGACGACGAGGAACCAGGCCTCAAATATGATGGCAGTATCGACGCCATAGTCCGTGGAACGATGGAAGGCGTGCAGGTGTTTCTCGCGGTTATCGGGATCATCCTGGTGGTCTTCGCGCTGGTGGCGCTGGTCGACCAGATATTGACGATATTGCCTTATGTCGACGGTCAGGCGGTAACGATCAGACGCGCTTTCGGCTGGCTGTTCGCGCCGCTGATGTGGGCCTTGGGCGTCCCTTGGGACCAGGCGCCGGCAGCCGGGGCCTTGATGGGCACCAAGACCATACTCAACGAATATGTCGCCTATCTCGATCTCTCGGCGCTGCCAGCGGGGACCTTCGATCCGCGCAGCCAGTTGATCGTCGTCTATGCCCTGTGCGGGTTCGCCAATCTCGCCAGCGTCGGACTGCTCGTGTCGACCATCGGCACCCTGTCGCCATCGCGCCGGGTCGAAGTGGCGGGGCTGGGCATGAAAAGCTGGATTGCCGGCAATTGCGCCACCGCGATGACCGGAGCGGTGATCGGTCTGATCACCTTTGCCTGAGGAAGATAGATGCTTGATTCCCGAATAAGGCCGCTGATTGATCCGCCGCTCAACGCCATCGGCAAGGGGCTGGCGCGGTTCGGCATTACCGCCAATCAGGTCACAATCGCTGGCGCAGTGATTGGCATCGGTGCGGGCGTCGCCATCGGCTACCGCTACTATCTGTTCGGTCTGGCGCTGCTACTGCTCAGCCGCATACTCGACGGTCTCGACGGTGCCGTTGCCCGCGCGACAAGACAGTCGGACTTTGGCGGCTATCTCGATATCGTCAGCGACTTTGCTTTCTACGTCGCAGTGCCGATCGGCTTCGGTTTCGCCGTCACCACCAATCTCCCCTTCGCGATGATCCTGATCGCCAGCTTCACCCTGACCGGTATCAGCTTCCTCGCTTATGCAGTGATGGCGGCCAAAGCGGGCCGGGAAACCGACGCGCATGGCAAGAAGAGCTTCTTCTACAATACCGGCCTCGCCGAAGGCACGGAGACGATCACCGCCTTTGTCCTGATGTGCCTGTTGCCGCAATATTTTGCCATCATTGCAGCGATCTATTCGGCGATGTGTGTGATCACCGTGATCCAGCGGACTATCGCTGCGAAAGTTGACTTTCCCTGACCGGCCTGTGAGACCACCGGCTCGGATAACGGGCAGGCGACAAGGGCGGGCGCAGATTGCGCAGAGAATATTACAGGAGTTTTGATGGCAGACGGCAAATGGACCAAGCGACTGGGTAAATCGGCGCTGACTTTCGGCATCGCCGCGCCGGTCGTCGCTTTGACCGGTGTGACGCTTGCGCGCTATGATATCGTCGGCAAACTGACCGGATTCTCCGGAATTCTGGCCGGAGCGCTGATCGCCGTCATCGCAATATTGCTCGGCATAATAGCACTGGTCCTCGCCTTCAAAAATGGCGGCAACAAGAAATCCGCTCTTTTCGGACTGGTCCTCGCGCTGATCTATGTCGGCTTTCTCGGGTCCCGCGCAGCGGCTGGCGGAGAGGTCCCGCCTATCCACGATATATCCACCGACCTCGCGAACCCGCCGGAATTTGTGAAGCTGTCGCTGCGCTCAGACAATCTTGCCGGCGTAGATACGGTTGAAAACTGGCGGGAAATCCACAGCAAAGGCTATCCCGATCTGCGACCGGTCACTATCGCCAAGCCGGTGGGCGAAGTGATTGCCGATGCGCAGGAAACCGCCGGTGAACTGGGGTGGGACGTCGTTGTCGTCGATCCTGAAACAGGCCATTTTGAAGCCACCGCCAGTGTTTCCTATATCCGTTTCCAGGACGACATCATCTTGCGCGTGCTGCCGACCGAAGACGGCGCGGCCAGTGTCGTCGATATGCGTTCTGTCAGCCGGGTCGGTGTGAGTGATCTTGGCGTGAATGCAAAACGGGTCCGTTCCTTTCTGGAGAGTCTGGCCGAGAATTGAACTCGGGCTTCGGAAGAGCAGATAGCGGCTCTTGGTGACGACCGGTCTTGATCAATCGTTGCGACAGGCCGGGAGGGATTGGCCTGGCATCTCTCTTCGCCTGCTTTTAACCGGAGAATCTTCACTCTTCGGTCACAGTTGAACCATAAAGGGACTTTCATCGCTGATCAGGCGGTGAATCGACATTTTCGCCAATAATAGCTGGGAAATGCTGCTGTTTTTTGGCACGATGGACTCTCTGCGAAGGACATTTGCATGACCAAGACAAAAACGGCTGAATATAAATCCCATTTGCAAGACGTTCTGGACGCTCCGGAAGGCGCGCATATCGCCGCTCTCTTCGATTTTGATGGCACTATTATTGCCGGCTATTCGGCCACCGCAATGTTGTGGGAGAAAATCAAGCGGCGGGAAATGACCGCCGAGGAAGTCGTCGAAACGATCAATGTGATGGCGCAATATAGCACCGGCAACATGGGCTTCTCGGGGCTGATGTCGGGCGCAGCGAAATTCATGAAGGGCGTCACCGAGGATAGCTATTTCGAATTTGGCGAAGAGCTTTACGAAAAGCATATCGCGCGCAAAGTCTACCCTGAAGCGCGGGCCTTGATCGAGGCCCACCGTGCCAAAGGTCATACGATTGCCATTGTGTCCTCGGCCACCATCTACCAGATCGAGCCGACTGCCCGCGATCTCGACATCGAACATGTGCTTTGCTCGCAATATGAAGTCGAGAATGGCGAATTCACAGGCAACATCATCCGGCCTCTATGCTTTGGCGAGGGCAAGGTGATCGCAGCCGAAGGCCTTGCGGCGGAATATGGCCTGGATCTCGACAACAGCTATTTCTATTCTGACAGCTATGACGATATCGAATTGCTGGAACGGGTTGGCAAGCCTCGGCCGCTGAATCCGAATGGTAAATTGCGCGAAGTAGCCCGGGAAAATGACTGGCCGCTGGAAAAATATGAAAGCCGGGGGCAGGGCAAGCCGGTGGACTATATCCGCACCATTTACGCAACCGGTTCGCTGATCGGTTCGGCTATTGCATCGCTGCCGATCTGGGCGCTGACCGGGTCGCAGCGAGAAGCGATGAATTTCTCAACCGGCCTCTTCGGCGATATTGCCACCGCGCTGACCGGCTGCGAGCTGGAAGTCACCGGCGAGGAAAATCTGTGGACGTCGCGGCCCTGTATCTTTGTCTTCAATCATCAGAGCAAAGCCGACGTGATGATTCTCGCCAAACTGATCCGCAAGGATATGGGCGGGGTGGCCAAGAAGGAGGTTCGGGACACGCCGGTGATCGGCAAGATGGAATTGGCCGGCACAGTTTTCGTCGACCGCGCCAATGCAAGAAGCGCGATCAAGGCAATGGCACCGCTGATCGACGCGATGAAGATCGATGGCAAATCCATTGTCATTGCACCCGAAGGCACCCGTACACTGTCGCCGAAATTGGGTCCGTTCAAAAAGGGTGCTTTTCATATGGCGATCCAGGCGGGTGTGCCGATTGTCCCAATTGTCATTCATAACGCCGGTGATGTGGCTCCGAAAAATGAATTTCTGATGCGCCCGGCCAAGGTCAGGGTTGATGTTCTTCCGGCAGTCGACACCAGCAAATGGACAACCCGGACGATGAATGACCATGTTGCCGAGGTGCGCGGTATGTTCCTTGAGGCTCTCGGGCAGGCAGAAGAAGAGGAAGCACTGGAAACGCTTCTAAGCGAAGAACAGGCACCGTCCCAGAAAGCGGGACAGAGGAAAAAGACCGCTGGACAGAAAGCGGGCGCCAAAAAAACAACTGGCAAAAAATCCGTTGCAAAGCAGACCGCAAGTCGATCTACCTCGACAGCTGGCCGAGCTGCCGGGAAGTCGATAAAGATGGAAGCGGCAGAATAGGCTGAATTCAAGGAGTGGGGATGGACGAAGCAGCGCAAATAGCAAATTCCGGGCCGCTGCTGGCGCAAGGTCCCAAGCTATTTGTGATCGACGCGCGCAACGGGGTCGAACGGCGCTATCTGCTCAACTGGATACAGACCTCGATGCCCGACGCCGGATCAGGCGAGAAACTCAACTGGGTCAGCTTGCCGATATCCGATGAACGCGCAAAAATGCGTCTCGGCCGTCTTGAGGAAAAGCTGAAAGAAAGCCCGAATACTCTGGTGGTACCGGTCCGTATCGCTTGGCGTATCCCGAATTTTGAAAAAAGCCGTGCGGTCAAGATGCGGCATGTCATTTTCGGGGATCCGCGAAATCCGGGAGCCTTTCGCGCCCGGTCGATCCTGTTGCGCAACAAGCGCCGCGCGCAGTGCCTGATCGGGCAGCCCGCGACGATTGGCGAGCTTGAGCAGAATTTTGCCGAATTGAGCAAGGATTACGACCAGACCGACACTACCGAATTTGCCGCTTTCGTGGTCCGGCAGGCCGGCCTGGTTCTGGATATTGCCGAACGCGGATTGCGCGGACGGCGCTATAAGGTACCCCGGCATGTCGCCGACGGCCTGCGCAGCGATGCGCGGTTTCGGGCCGCGATGACCAAGCTTTCGGGGGAGACGGGGCAAAGCGAAGTCGCGCTCTACGAGCAAGCTGCAAAATATATGAAGGAACTGATCGCTCGGCCCAGTCCCTTGTTCATCGACATGAAGGCAAAGCTCGACCGGTTCATGCTGTCGCAGGGCTATGACGACCAGGTGGTTTTTGACCGCAAGGAACTGACCCGATTGCGCCAGACGATGCGGGAACATCCGACGCTGCTGCTGTTTACCCACAAAACCTATATCGATGGCGTAACCGCAACAGATCTCGCCTATCAGAACGACTTGCCGCTCATTCACCTGTTCGGTGGCATCAATCTGGATTTTTTTGGTCTGGGTTTCATGTTGCGCCGTGCCGGTACCATTTTCATCCGCCGGAGCTTCGAGAACAATCCGGTCTACAAGCTCGTGTTGCGTTATTATGTCAGCTATCTGCTCGAGAAACGCTTCCCGATGACCTGGGCGTTCGAAGGTACACGCTCACGGCTCGGCAAGCTGATGCCGCCGCGCTATGGATTGCTGAAATATGTCATGGATAGTGCGCACAGCAACGATATCGAGAATGTCCATATCATCCCCGTCGTCACCAGCTTTGACCTGATCCGGGATGTCGAGGAATATGCCAGCGAGCAGACGGGACGGATCAAGAAGCCGGAATCGTTGAGCTGGTTTATCGGCTATCTGCGCAGCCTGCGCGAGCCGATGGGCAAGGTCTATGTCGATTTCGGCGAGCCGGTAGTGGTCAAAAAGGCGCCCAATCCGAATGACCGGCTGGCGCTGTCGAAAATGGCTTTTGAAGTTGCCGTGCAAGCCAATCGGGCGACGCCGCTGACATTGACTTCGCTGATGTGCCTCTGCCTGCTCGGCACCGCTCCCCGCGCGATGACCGAAGATGAGCTGCGCGCGGTGATCAACTTTCTGGTCGGCTGGGCTCGGGAACGCGACATCCGCTTGAGCGACGATCTAACCGATGAGAATCTCGAAGGCGTTCAGCGTGTTATCGAGACTTTGGTGAACAACGGACTGCTCGTCCGCTATGACAAAGGTTCGACGCTGGTTTACGCGATCGAACCGGACCAGCATCCGATCGCCAGCTATTATCGCAATACCATCATCCATCATTTTCTCGACAAGGCAATTATCGAACTGTCGGTGCTGAAGGCGCGCGAGGTCAATGACCGCAACGCGGCGGAAGTGTTCTGGGAAGAAACCGACCGCCTTCGCGACCTGTTCAAGTTCGAATTTTTCTATCCCGAAAAGCAGCAATATCGCGAGAATTTGAAAGCCGAATTGCAGCGGTCCGATCCGGATTGGCAGGCGAAGCTGGAGGAAGGCGGCGTCAAACTGGCCAGCCTGACCAATCGTTTCCAGCCACTGATCGGCCATGCCGTCTTCCTGCCGTTCGTGGAAGCCTATACTATCATTCTGGATATATTATCGCGGCTGGAGCCCGGCGATGCGATCGACAAGAAGAGCTGTGTGGAAACGGCGTTGAAAGAAGGTCGGCAGGCCTATCTGCTACGCCGGATCACCAGCGAGGCCTCGATCGGAAAAATCCTGTTTGAAAACGGCTTCAGAATGGCTGCAGGACTGGGGCTGACCGGCGAAACCACCACAGACACGATCGCTGAACGCAAAGCACTGCTGCGCAAGTTCAGAGCGCTGTCTCGACGCATGGAAAAGTCCCGGCTCGAGCTGCTGGTGCTAGCTGACAAGATATTTGAATGATCGCGCTGTCGAAAGGACATGATTGATGACCGAGCAGAGCAACATAAGCCAGTTGAGTGCACAGGACGCCCAGTTTCTCTATATTCAGTCCGCCACCAATCTCACTCATGTGATGGCCGTCTATATCTATGATCCGTCCACCGCGCCGGGCGGGAAGGTGAGGTTCAAGGATATTATCGAGCATATGCGCAAGCGAATGGACATCTCGCCGATGTTCAAACGGAAATTATACCGTCTGCCAATGGATATCGACCATCCCTATTGGGTCCAGGACGAGCATTTTGATCTTGAAGCCCATATCTCGCACAGCCGACTGCCCGAGCCCGGCGACTGGCGGCAATTCTGCATTCACGTGGCACGCCATCACAGCAAGCCGCTGGATATGACCCGGCCATTGTGGGACATGTATGTGCTTGAGGGGCTCGACAATATTCCCGGCTACGCCAAGGGCAGCTATGCCATTTTGACGAGAATACACCACTCCACGATCGATGGTGTGTCCGGCGCCCATTTCTTTGCCGCCATCTCGGACAAGGACAACAAGGGCACGCCGGCGATACCGTTGCCGGAAGGCAAAGTGGCGGCCAACGAGTTGCCGACAGCTGCCGAAATATTGAGCCGTGCGGTCAATAGCACGGTGACGTCGCCGGTAAAATTGGCTCAGGCATTGCTGAAATTTGCGCCCGCATTGCTTTCAACAGCTCAGAAAAACCTCACAGGTGGCAGCGATAAAACAGAATCCGGCGTCCCGGAAACGCGGTTCAATGGTCCCGTTACGCCGCATAAAATGTTCGATGCGGTCACATTCGATCTCGACGAACTGAAGAAAATGCGTCTCAAGGTGAGCGATGCGACGATAAATGATGTTGTGCTTGCGATCTGCAGCGGCGCTTTGCGCCACTATCTGACCAAACATAAGGAACTTCCCAAGGAGTCGCTTGTGGCAGTGGCGCCGGTCAACGCGCGCAGCCGTTCGGGGGATGAAGCCAATCCCGGCAACAATATATCGGCGATGACGATAAAAATCTGGTCGAATATTGCCGACCCGGTGGAGCGGCTGGAAGCCATCAGGGATACCACGCGCGAAACGAAGGCTGCAAAGTCCGGGCTCAGCGCGCGGATCATGACCGATCTGACAAAACATATTCCAGGTGTAACCATGGCAGGCGTGGCGCGGATCATGACTGACGAACGTTTTGCACCGAAAATGAGCAATTTGATGGTTTCAAACGTTCCCGGTCCCCAGATTCAGCTCTATATGAACGGTGCCAAATTGACCCATCAATATGGACTGGCACCTCTGGCGCACGGAATGGGCCTGTTCATCGCGACGCCAAGCTATAACGGAACGATATCCTTCAGCATCATATCCGATCGCAAAATGATGCCCGATGTTGAGTTTTTCCGCGAATGCCTGCAAAGAGCGTTTAACGAACTGCGGGATGCCAAGCCAAATGCTGTTGCACGTCGGACCAAGAAAACGACGGTGGCATCCGAACGGCCGGTATCCCCCAAAGAAGGTTCGCTGATGTATCGGCGGGTTGCCAAAAAGCCCAGAACCGTTGCATCGAAGGCAATCGGTGGAGGCAAGCCGAAAGTGAAATAAGGAGCGGATAGATCGTACGTCGCCCGATTCCCGGGCGGTGAACGCTACCATGCGTAATTTTGGTGAAAGAGTGAACCGAAGATGATCCTGAACACGACTTTGAAAATGGAAAAGGCCATGGCCCAGGCCAAGAGCTATTCCGAATGGTCGAAAGCCGCGAAAGCGCACGACAAATCAACCGGAGTCGACATATGGAAGTCGTCAGACGAGAGCAAACATTTCGACCACAAGTCCATTCGTCGCCGGTTGAAGCGCCTGTCCAAGCTATGGAAGTCGCAGGACAATGCCGGTCTTCTCTACGCGCTGAATGAAGGCATTCACGGGAATATGGACGGCATGGGTCATGCCCGGCTTTACCAGAAAGCCAAATTTGGCACCAAACAGCTCATTCAGGATTATGTCGACGCGATCGTGAACTCGCTGGAATATCTGGCGAGCGACAAGGTGACAGATATCCCATTCGAGGAAAAACTCGATTTCTTCCGCCGTGCGCAGCATTGCTACGGACGGTCGGCGTTTCTGATGAGCGGTTCCGGCGCCTATCTTTATTTTCATGTCGGAGTCGCAAAGGCGCTGTGGGAAGAAGGGTTGCTACCCGACATCATGTCCGGTTCCAGCGGCGGCTCGGTCGTTGGCGCCTTGATCAGCACCCATGTGGACAAGGAAATACCGCCATTTTTCAAACCGGAAAATCTGACTCTGGGTATGGATCACGAAGACGAAGGGCAGGGCGGATTTCTGGGCGGCCCCAGTCGTATGCGCGCGGATGAAATACGCCAGCGTCTGACAGACTTGCTTCCCGATCTGACATTTCAGGAGGCCTATGAGCTGACCGGCCGCCATCTCAACGTTTCCATAGCGCCGGCGGAAAAGCACCAGACTTCGCGGCTGCTGAACGCAATTGCATCGCCCAATGTCTATATTCGCGAAGCGGTTCTTGCCTCCTGCGCGGTGCCGGGTATCTATCCACCTGTCACATTGGCGGCGAAAGACCATCGCGGAGAACGCGTGCCCTATCTGCCCAATCGCAAGTGGGTCGACGGTTCGGTCACCCACGATCTGCCGGTCAAACGGCTTGCGCGGCTCTATGGCGTGAATCACCATATCGTCAGTCAGGCCAATCCTCTGATCACGCCTTTTGCCACGGATTTCAGCCAGACACGCAATCCGCTGTCATCCATCCGCAATGCAACGACGGCCACCATGAAAGCATGGCTCAACGCCAATGTGGAAATGATGCAGAAACCCTTGTCCTATTTTCCGCGCCTGAACAGCATGGCGAATATGGCTCTGTCGGTGATCAACCAGGATTATACCGGCGATATCAATATCATTCGTCCGACGATGTTCTGGGGGCCATCCAAGATTTTGAGCAACCTGCCGATTGAGGATATTACCGAATTGATCCAGCTCGGCGAGCGCACGACCTGGCCGAAAATAGAGATGGTTCGCACCCAGACCAAGATCAGCCAGACGCTCGACCGGATATTGTTCAAATATGAAAATGAACTGGCACATGATCATGAATTGGTGGCGAAAAGGAAAATCGCTTGAAACACGAAGACGGGACGTTAGCGCTTCCGAAAGAATCCAAAGCGGCGGGAGCAAAGCTATATTGGCAGAAATGGCTGCCTGATGGCATTCCCAAAGCCCTGATTCTACTCGTGCATGGCTATGCTGAACATACGGGACGATATCAGTATTTTGCCGAGCATTGCGTGGCTAGAGGCTATGCCGTCTATGCCGTAGATCATTGGGGACATGGAAAATCTGATGGCACGCCCGGTTTCGTGCCTGGATTTTCGGTGTTTCGCGATGGTGTTGATCAATTGCTGGTCCATGCCAAGCGGGACTTTGCCGACTTACCTGTCGTGCTTGTCGGACATAGTATGGGCGGGTTGATCAGCGCGACCTACCTGCTTACCGAGCCAGCCAAGTTTGCGGCCTGTGTGTTGTCGGGTCCGGCGATAAAAGCTGCGGAGGAACCGTCAGCTTTCCTTAAGGCCATCAGTGGCTTTTTGTCACGTTTATTTCCCAAACTGGGAGTGCTTGAACTCGACCCGAATGGCGTCAGCCGCGACCCGCAAGTCGTCGCAGACTATCTCGCAGATCCACTCGTCTACAATGGCAAGATGAGCGCAAGGCTGGCTGCAGAAATGCTGGCCAATATGACCACCGTGCAGGAAAATGCCGGACAGATTTCGCTGCCGATGCTTTTGCTTCACGGTGGCAAGGACAGTCTGGCGGCGGTCGAAGGATCGGAATTTCTGGATCACCATATCTCCTCAACCGAGAAACAGCTCAAAGTCTATCCGGAATTGTTTCACGAGATTTTCAATGAACCGGAAAAAGACACAATATTGAACGACATGACCGACTGGTTGGACAAACAACTGGCGGCGAGAGGAACGTAACTTGGAAGCAGTCGAAATTTTCCTGACCATTCTGGGCATCTTGATGGTGTCGCTGATCGCGCTCTATGTGCTGTTCCCGCGCACATTGTACGGTTTCCTGCGCAACACTTTGCGGAGAAAAGGCAAGCTGACAGCAAAGTCGATCAAAGCGGGCGATATGATCTGGCCATATCTTGAAGGTGGGCCATCAGACGGCGAGCCATTGGTACTGCTTCACGGCTTCGGCGGCGACAAGGATAATTGGGCGATATACGCACCGGAAATCGTCGGAAAATACCGCCTGATTGCCCCGGACTTGCCGGGATTCGGAGAGAATATCCGGGAAGTAGATCGGGATTATGACATGGCGACACAGGCAGCCCGTGTGCGCGAATTCCTGGACGCTATGGGGATAAATAAATGCCATATCGGCGGCAACAGCATGGGCGGTTTCGTTTCGTTGCGTTTCGCGCTGGATTATCCCGAACGCTTGCTGTCGATGACCTTGTTCAACAATGCGGGCGTTGTCGGAGCCAATGAAAGCAAGCTTCAGATCGAGGCCCAGGCCGGGAAAAACCCGCTCGAGATTCACAGTCCCGACGACGTGAAGCGGATGCTCGCGTTTGTCGCACACAAGCCGATGAAAGTCCCCGGGCAATTCCGCAAGATTTTCTACGAGGATTTCGCCGTACATCGCGAGCTGCTCGACAAGATTTTCTGGACTTTGGTAGAAGATGGCACGGGCAAGGCCCTGAATGACCAGCTCGATCAGGTTAAGGCGCCGACGCTCATCATCTGGGGCCGTCATGACCAGCTGATTGATGTCAGTTGCGTCGATGTGCTGGAAGACGGCATCCCCAATGCGGAGTCAGTGGTGTTTGAGGAAGTCGGCCATATCCCGATGATCGAGAACCCCAAGGGGACCGCCAAGCGTCATCTCGAGTTCCTTGCAAAATACTGAAATTCCCTTCAGTTTGGACAGGATGGGCTTCCGCTAGAGGAGTCGCCGATGGAGGGTGTTTATGGAATTGAAAGTTGGATTGCTCGGCGGTGGCTCATGGGGAACCACGGTTGCGTCTCTGGTTTCGCGCAATGCGCCGATCAAAATCTGGGCGCGGGATTCTGAAACCGTCAGCGATATCAACAATAATCACTGCAACAGCAAATATCTGCCCGACATAAAATTGCCACCTGCTTTGAGCGCAACGTCGGAAATCGGCGAGGCCGTGTCAGGCGCAGATGTCCTGGTGATGGGGATACCCTCCAATAATTTTCGCAGTGTACTGGAAGAAGCCCGGCAATATCTCCGGCCATGGGTTCCGGTCATCAGCCTTACCAAGGGGTTGGAACTGTCTACCAGCAAGCGGATGACCGAGGTGATCGAAGAGGTTTTGCCGGGTCATCCGGTCGGGGTGTTGACCGGTCCCAATCTTGCCCGCGAAATCATGGCGGGGCAGGCGGCGGCCAGTGTGATCTCGATGGAAGATGAGATTATCGTCAAACAGCTGCAGCAGCTTTTCCATTCGGGGTTGTTCCGTGTCTACACCAATACCGATCTGCTGGGGTGCGAATTGGGCGGCGTGCTCAAGAATATCATCGCCATCGCCGTCGGCATGGGCGATGGTCTGGGAGCCGGAGACAATACGCGGTCGGCATTGATCACCAGAGGGCTCGCCGAAATCACGCGCCTGGGTGTTGCCATGGGCGGGAAGCCGGAAACATTTTCGGGGCTCACTGGCATGGGCGATATGATCGCTACTTGTACTAGTCCGCTAAGCCGCAACCGTCATGTCGGTGTCGAGCTTGGCAAGGGACGCCATATTGATGAAATCATCGACGAAATGCATATGGTCGCAGAGGGTGTGAAAAGTGCGCCAACCGTAATCGCTCTGGCCAAGAAATATGGTGTTGCGATGCCGATTGCCGAGGACGTATTCGAAGTTACCAAAGGCAACCGGTCTGCGGTCCGTGCATTCCGCGGATTGGTCAATCAATCGGCCGGCGCAGAGTCTGACGCGGGTTGAAAATACTCGTTTCTTGGCAAGCGCAAACACCGGAAATCGCAATCAAAATCAAATGCAGACGATGCGAGTATTCGCGTTATCTTGCAGCACATTAACCATTTCAGGAGAATTAATTTCGCTCAAATGACTCAAAGATAAGAAAATTTTGGAGTCAATTAAGCATGTTACCCCATCTTCTCGGTTTTACTTGCATTGAAATGGGGCATGTCATAAAATTTTACATACTAGGCATAGAGATTTGTTAGACTGAGTATCGTCGAACATCGTGCCAGATATGGAGTATAATATGGACTTTCGCAGTCGCGCTGCCAACGAGTTGGATCGGAATTTGACGATCGAGGCAAATGATACGCAAGTCCATGCACCGCCGATTTCGGAACCTGATATTTTTTCAAAACAGTTTCGCGAAATCGATCTGCGGTTTGATCGTTCTGACGAAATATTCTGGTGTTATATGAACCAGAAATCACGTCCCAGCTATACATATGAACTCGGTGACGAGATCCAGCAGGTCCAGGACTGGATTCACTCCACTTATGCGATCAACGGTTCGAAGGTTGCGGATCCGTTGCGCTATTTCGTTGCCGCTTCACACACGCCCGGGATTTACAATCTTGGCGGTGATTTGAAACATTTTGCCGATTGCATCCGTCGTCGTGACCTCGGAGCGTTGAAGAAATACGCCCGTACCTGCGTTCATATGCAATATGAGAATAGCACCGCATTCGGTGCGCCGATCATCACGATGGCTCTGGTGCAGGGTGATGCATTGGGCGGCGGTTTCGAACATGCGCTTGCTTTCGATATACTGGTTGCCGAAAAAAGCGCTCGGCTGGGACTGCCGGAAATATTGTTCAATCTCTTCCCGGGGATGGGCGCATACAGCTTTCTGCGTCAGCGGCTCAGTCGCAAGGAAACCGAGCGGTTCATTCTCGAAGGGAAATTATACTCGGCTTCCGAATTATATGACATGGGTGTCGTTGACATATTGGCAGAGGATGGGATGGGCGAAGCCGCCATCGTCGAATATACCAAGGAAAACCGCAAACGCTTCCACGCAGAGCGTGCCGTCTATCGGGCGCGGAAAATTGCCAATCCGGTAAGCCTGGAAGAGTTGCTTGAAATCACCGATACATGGGCTGAGACCGCGCTCTATCTGGAAGAGGCGGATGTCCGGAAGATGGAGCGACTGGCATCGGCACAAGATCGCCGTATTTTGCGGTCACTGCGGGCCGTTTGACGGGCCGTTAGATTTGAGCTGACTTTTCGGGTAGCATATTGTCGTTGCTGCTCGCCAATTTGGTTTCGAGATAGGCGCGAATATCGGTGACTTGCTGTTCGATTTTCGTCAGATATTCCTGCCGCCTCTCCATGAAATCTCGCTCGGCAATTACCTCGAGCTTGGAACATGTCTCGACCAGATAACTGGCGCCGACATTCGAAGCGCCGCTCTTGAACGCATGTGCGTGGAAGCGGAAATCATCAACAGATTCATCAACCACCGATTTGCGGAAAGCGACCAGAATCTCGCCGGTATCTTCCAGATAAGCTTCGATGATGGACTGCACAAAAGCCTCATCTCCGATCGATAGAAGATAATCCAGCTGTGTCGGATCGACAGCTGGGGGCTCAGGCCGCCGCAACTTGCTGTCGAAATTGCTGACCACGCCCATCGGGTCGGCGGTGATTTCGTCTGCCGGCACACTGACTCTGTTGGTTGTCTGCAGAGCGATAACTTCGATCAATTCGCCTGCCTCAATCGGTTTTGTAATTCTCAGATCCATGCCGGCATCAAGGCACTTCTTCTCGGTTTCTTCAGTAGAATCGGCAGTCAAACCGATGATCGGGATATGTTTCCGCGGCCCCTCGATCTGGCGCCATAGTCGGCAGCATTCAATGCCACCCATGATCGGCATGTTCACGTCCAGGAAGACAATCTCAAAAGTCCCGTTTTCGAGTTCCTCGAGCGCTTTTTCTCCGTCCTCAACCACGGTAACTTCATGACCGGCATTGGCCAAAATCGTTTCAAGCACCATCTGGTTTGTACGATTGTCATCGGCGACGAGCACTCGAACCGGCGCTATGTCCAGCATCGGGTCATTATCGTGTGATTCGGGCTGTTGCCGTGCAGTTGAACCGACGAATGAGCAACCAATCTGAACAGCGCTGCGGATCGCGCTAAAGTCCGAACCAGGCGGCAGCAATGTCGCGAAAGCCGCACGCAATTGTAGGTCCTTCAGATTTTTCTTTTTGTCTTCGGCAAACAAGACGGGCGGAAGCTTGGCATCGCGGAAGGCGGACCATAATGGCGACTGGTCGTCATGCTCGCTTGCGATGGCTTCATCCAGCAACGCGATATCATATGATTCAAGATTACGGCGACCGAGAATCTCTCCGATATCGTCGGAGTCATGGCATTGGATATGGTCGATTTTAATCGGCTGATTGTCATCGTTGCAGATGACCGGTGCATCGCGATCTCGCGTCAGCGAGAGAATCCGGACGCTATCCTGATCCAGATCCTGATCCAGCCGGGATTCTGGAGATTCCAGAACTTCCGTAGGAAAGGACAAGGTGAATGTACTGCCTGTGCCAAGCTCGCTGTCTACAGAAATTTCCCCGTTCATCTGATTGGCCAGTTTTTGACATATCGCCAGGCCCAGACCGGTTCCGCCGAATTCGTTGGCAATCGTATCATTCGCTTGCTGGAAAACATCAAAGATCTTCTGTTGGGCATCGCCCGGAATGCCCGGTCCGGTATCGGTCACCGAAACCCACATCTGTCCTTTGTCTTTTGTCGAATTGAACCCACATCTCAACGTGATCGATCCGGATTCCGTAAATTTTACAGCATTGCTGGTCAGGTTGATGAGGATGTTACGGATATAACCGAGCTGTCCGGAAATGATCTGGTCGCTGCTCGGTTCCGCCTGAAGGATGATCTTGAGATTCTTTTCGTCGGCCGAGATTTGCATGATATCCCGAACCTCGGACAGTACATCTACAAGAGAAAATGGTTTTGGTTCGGGCAGCTCGTCGCGAGATTCCGAATGCGCAAAGTTGAGTAGCTGGTTGATCAGGTGGAGCAAATGACGGCCGGCAGACACGCTGGTAGCGACCATCTGATGCTGTTTTTCCGGCAGCTTCATGTCAAGCAAATGGGTGCCATAGCCGATGATAGCGTTTAATGGTGTACGCAATTCATGGCTGACGCTGGCGAGAAACAGGCTCTTCGCCTTGTTCGCCGCCTCGGCTTCTTCCTTGGCCTGAGAGATTTTGGTGATCAGCGTCGAGCAATATGCCGGTATCACTATCAGCGCGACCAGCAAGCCGATCGAGAGCGAGGGGCTGTTGCGCCAATAATCGACCGTATAGATAGTCCATCCGAACGCGATAGCCGCCATCGCCGATGCCAGATACAGCCAGTTAACGCCAAATCGGAAGCCGTTGCCGAGGATGACCCACAATAATGCGGGATAAACAGCAGCAAAGCTTTCTCCGCCAATCTGGAAGAG
Source organism: Parasphingorhabdus sp. (assembly GCA_036963725.1). Taxonomy (GTDB): domain Bacteria; phylum Pseudomonadota; class Alphaproteobacteria; order Sphingomonadales; family Sphingomonadaceae; genus Parasphingorhabdus. The sequence continues at coordinate 22,640 of JBALUX010000021.1, forward strand.
GAAAGCTGCCGCTCCAAAATCTATGCAAAGTCCTAGAAAACGTCTCAAACTTGAAGGCTTCGGGTGCAGGCGATAGGCAACTGCTACAGCGATGCTCACGATGAAATAGACACCGAACCCGATGATCAATCCGGAGGAAGCATCCAGGATGGCGAAAGATGACCATGCGAGAATGATCAGAATGATCCGGTTCTTGATCATCTCGTGCTCACGGTCACGCGCCTGACCGTCCATGCCGCCTTTCGGATGCATGTGGTGGCTATGCGACCGCGTCGGCGCGTTTGATGTGGCGGACAACAAGTTGATTAGCCTTCTGCCGCACGACTGGGCGGATCATTTTTCCGGCCGTCAAACAATTTTCCGAGGTCTTCGGCCCTTTGCGGACGCGCAATCTTGAAGCCTTGAATCTCGTCGCATCCCGAAACGCGCAGCAGATCCAGCTGGGCGTCATTCTCGACCCCTTCGGCGACCACACGCATGTCCAGCGCATGCGCCAGATGCGCGATGGTTCCGATAATCGCGCGATCGGCAGGGCTATGCTCGATGCGGGAAATGAAGGTGCGGTCAATTTTGAGGCAATTGGCGGGCAAGTCTCGCAGATATTGCAGAGAGGAATAGCCGGTGCCGAAATCATCTATGGAAATTCCGACGCCACTGCTGCGTATCTGCTGAAGCGTCGCTCTGACTTGTTCATTATTGTCGATCAACAGTTCTTCGGTAATCTCGATCGTGATTTTTGACGGTTCAATGCCGTTGGCGTGGATCTTTTCCAGCAATTCATCGCACAGATTCTGGTTCTGGAATTGTCGCGGTGAAACGTTGATAGCCACGCGCGGCAGATCAATGCCCCGGTCTGCGTAGGCTTTTATTTCCCGGCAAACTTCACCAATGACCCATCGGCCAAGGATATCCATAAGACCGCTCTCATCGGCAACCCGAATGAACTGGATCGGCAGCAACCGGCCCCGACGCGGATGATCCCATCGGATCAAAGCTTCCAGGCCCACATATTCAAGAGTCTGGGCATCGACAATTGGCTGATATTCAAGCGCGAACTGGTTTTCGTTAAATGCGTCACGCAATTCGTTTTCCAACGCGGCGTCGGCCTGGGCAATTTCGTTCATGTCGTCCGAGAAAAACCGGTAACAATTGCGTCCGTTAGCCTTCGCATCATACATGGCGAGATCGGCCATGCGCAGGACTTCCTCATATTCATCGCCGTCATCGGGGATCAGGCTTACACCGATCGAAGCGCTGATAACCTGGCCGACACCGCTGATTGCATAGGGTTCGCTGATCGCTTTCAATATCTTGGAACAGCGCGAATTGATCGAGTCAATATTTTCAAACTTGTTCAGAATGACCGCAAATTCGTCGCCACCGATGCGCGCTGCAAAATCCTCGGGACCGATGACCTTGGAAATGCGTTCGGCAACTTCGCGTAACAGTGCGTCGCCACTATGATGACCGCGGGTATCGTTGATGATTTTGAAGCGATCCAGATCGAGCAGCAAAAGGGCGGCTTGGCTGTCGGTTTTCTTGCAATTGGCAATGGTCGATTTGACATTCTCGGCAAGCAGCACGCGATTGGGCAGCCCCGTCAGCATATCATGTAATGCGAGATGCGTTCTATGTTCCTCGGCAAATTTCCGGGCTGTAATATCAACTGCGGTTGTTAAAACGCCAATCGTCTCGCCCTTGTGATTCAGCAGTGGCGATTTGTTGCAATGAAAAATCAGATCAACACCGTCGCTGGTGATTTTCTCTTCATAATGCGGAATGGCGAGGCTCGATTTCAAAACCATGGCATCCCGTCGACGGGTGTTGGCCGCGAGGGTGGGCTCGAAATTATTGGCAAAATCCGTGCCCACCATCTCGTCAGGGTCTCTATCAAATAAAGCGGATTGATAGGCGTTGGTGAAAAGGCATTTTCCCGAACGGTCGGTGGCGTTGATCATGATCGGGATCGTATCGATGATTTGCTCGAGCATGCTTTTGCCTGAAGGGCCTTCGTTAGAGGCCGCCGCGCCAAACGAAGCATGCTTCCGACCGATTTCCGACGCGCGCTTGCGTAGCGTCACACTTTTCTTGCTTTTGGTCAGCAGGGATAAAGCACGGCTGCAGAATTCGACGTGCGAAACCGGGCTTTGGAGAAAGTCTGTGGCACCTGCGTCCAACGCGGCAAGTCTGCACTCGCGATCCTGGTGCGCTGTAATGACAATGGCAGGAATTTCGTTGGCACCCGGCATCAACCTGACTTTGCGGATGAATTCCGCACCGTTCATCTGGGGCATCCGATAATCGACGACCATCAAATCTGCTTTGTTTTCGCGCAGCCATTCCAGCGCTTCAACAGGATCAGCATAGGTGACGGCGGAATATTTTTCCCCCATCAGCGTCACAAACTGGGCATAGATCCGCAGATTGGTGGGCCGGTCATCGACTATTAAAACACGCGTGCTCATGATTGAAGGCACTACATGGCTATGATCAAGATAAGGTTAACGTCTATTTATCGGATCATTTTTCATCTCCATGCGGGTGATCAGCCTGCGCCGTGGCCAGCTTTTCTGGAAGATCTGGAGGCATGTTTGAGAAACCGCTGGTCGGGAAGAGAGGATTCGAACCTCCGGCCCCTGCGTCCCGAACGCAGTACTCTACCAGGCTGAGCTACTTCCCGATCCATTCGCTTTTTTCGGCGCGAGGGATGCGATGCTCCATTATATGTCAGTCTGATTTGCGGTTCAAGCCATCGGCAAGGCGCCTCGTCAAAACTATAGTGCGATCATATCTGTCACCGGATTTGGTTGAGGATATCCACAGAGCGGTCTAGCGTTTGCAGAACATTGGTTGGAGTTTGATGGTTTGATTCCCGGACAACATTATGAGCAGCAATATCTCGACCTGATGCGTCAAATCTGGACGCAGGGTGATGAACGTATCGATCGCACCGGTGTCGGCACGCGCGCTATTTTCGGTGTGACAATGCGCTTTGATCTCGCCGACGACGCCATTCCGCTGCTTACGACAAAGCGAGTTTTCTGGAAAACGGCGGCACGCGAGATGCTCTGGTTCCTGACCGGGGATACAAATATCCGCGAGCTGGTGAAGCAGAAGGTGCATATCTGGACGGACTGGCCGCTCGACAAATATCGCAAGGAAACCGGCGAGCAACTGGATCGGGACGCTTTTGAACAACGGATCATCGAAGATGACGGTTTCGCCGCCAAATGGGGTGATCTTGGGCCGGTCTATGGCAAGCAATGGGTCGACTGGCCGCGCTATACGCCAGCAGGCGAGGGGCTGTACCGTCGCGAAGAAAAAGGGATCAACCAGATTGCCCTGCTGATCGAGGGAATTCGGAATAATCCCGGTTCGCGGCGCCATATTTTTACCGGTTGGAATGTCGCCGAACTGGACCAGATGGCCTTGCCGCCCTGTCACAAGACCTATCAATTCTATGTCTCCGACGGAAAATTGTCGGGGCTGCTCTATCAACGCAGTTGCGATCTCGGCCTTGGCTTCGCGTTCAATGTCTTTTCGGCAGCGCTGCTAATCCGGATGATCGCACAGCAATGCGATCTGGAACCGGGAGAGCTCGTCTGGAATGGCGGTGATGTGCATCTATACCTCAATCACGCCGATCTGGTCGAAGAGCAGATCTCGCGCAAGCCTTCGGGCGCTCCGAAACTGAAAATCATCGGCAAGCCCGATTCGATATTTGGCTATGATATCGGGAATTTCGAGGTGCAGGATTATCACCCTCAAAGCCATATTTCCGCGCCGGTGGCCGTCTGATTGACCAAAAGGGCAGGGAGATTGACCTAAATTGGGTTTTGTAATATTGTAACAGCTTGTTGAACGAATATTGCAGCGCAACAATTGCGCGATTCTTTCTGGAGAGGCCCGATGGCTGACGAAAAACCCAAAAGCAATTTGCCGCCACTGACTTTGCACATACCGGAACCGAAGTTCCGACCGGGTGATACGGTCGACTATAGCGATCTCGATATTCCCGAAGCCGGCGCGCAGGCGCGGCCGGATATAAACACCGCACCCAAAGATATGCGGGATATGGTCTATGATATGGTCCGCGTGCTGGACGATGATCATAAAGCCGTCGGTCCTTGGGATCCCAAGCTGGATGACGAGATATTGCTCAAAATGCTCCGCACGATGGTGCAGGTGCGCACTTTTGATGACCGGCTGCATCGCCAGCAGCGTCAGGGCAAAACCAGCTTCTACATGAAATGCACCGGTGAAGAGGCGACTTCGGTTGCTGCCGCCATGGCATTGCACGCCGATGACATGTGTTTCCCGAGCTATCGCCAGCAGGGCATATTGTTCGTGCGCGGCTATCCGATGATCGAAATGGTCAACCAGATTTTCTCCAATAAAGCAGACAAGCTCAAGGGCCGCCAGCTTCCGATCATGTACAGCTCTAGCGAGCTGAACTTTTTCACCGTATCAGGCAATCTCACCACTCAATATCCGCAAGCAGTGGGCTGGGCGATGGCCAGCGCCAGCAAGGGTGACAGCCGGATTGCCGCCGTATGGTGCGGCGAGGGATCGACCGCCGAGGGTGATTTTCACGCGGCAATGACATTCGCCGCGGTGTATAATGCACCGGTAATCATGAACGTGGTTAACAACCAGTGGGCGATTTCGTCCTTTTCCGGTTTTGCCGGGGCAGAGCGGACCACTTTTGCGGCGCGCGGTGCCGGCTATGGTATCGCTGCCTTGCGGGTGGACGGCAATGATCCGCTGGCGGTCTATGCGGCCACGAGCTGGGCAGCAGAACGGGCGCGGACCAATCAGGGGCCGACCCTGATCGAGCATTTCACTTATCGCGCAGAAGCGCACAGTACTTCGGATGATCCGACCGCTTATCGCAGCGCACAGGAGCGGGAAGAATGGCCACTTGGTGATCCGATCAACCGGCTTAACAAACATCTGATCCAACGCGGCGTGTGGAGCGATGAGCAACAGGAGCAGTTGGACGCGGAATGTCTCGCAGCGGTCAAGGAAGCGGTCACGGAAGCGGCCAAGAACGGCATATTGGGCCACGGCCTGCACCAGCCATTTGAAACCATGTTTCAGGACGTGTTCGAGGAAATGCCCTGGCATCTCAGGGAACAGGCTGCACAGGCGAATAAAGAACGGGAAATCAAATGGCCGTCATGAACATGATAGAGGCCATTAACAGCGGCCTCGAAACGATGATGCAGCGCGACGAGAATGTCGTGATCATGGGCGAAGATGTCGGCTATTTCGGCGGCGTTTTCCGCGCGACCGCTGGCCTTCAGGAGAAATTTGGCAAGACGCGCTGTTTCGATACGCCGATTTCCGAATGCGGAATTATCGGTGCGGCTGTGGGCATGTGCGCTTATGGTTTGCGGCCGGTGCCGGAAATCCAGTTTGCCGATTATATCTATCCGGGCATGGATCAGCTGATCTCCGAAGCGGCGCGGTTGCGCTATCGTTCGGCGGGCGAATTTACCGCACCGATGACCGTCCGGTCGCCGGTTGGTGGCGGTATTTTTGGCGGACAAACGCATAGCCAGTCGCCGGAAGCGATGTTCACCCATGTTTCGGGTTTGAAAACGGTCATTCCTTCAACGCCTTATGACGCCAAGGGGCTCTTGATCGCCTCGATCGAGGATAATGATCCGGTGCTCTTCCTTGAGCCCAAGCGGATCTACAATGGCCCGTTTACCGGCTATTATGACAATCCGGTGTCGCCCTGGTCGAAATTTGCCGAGTCCGAAGTGCCCGAGGGCCATTATACCGTGCCGCTCGGCAAGGCCAGGATCGTGCGCGAAGGCGATGCGGTGACGGTTCTGGCTTATGGTACGATGGTCCATGTCGCCAAGGCGGTAGTCGAGGAACATGGCATCAATGCCGAGGTTATCGATCTTCGCACTTTGGTGCCGGTCGATATCGAAACCATTGAAAAGTCGGTCAAAAAGACCGGTCGCTGCCTGATCGTGCATGAAGCAACGCGGACCAGCGGCTTTGGTGCGGAGCTGTCGGCACTGGTACAGGAACGCTGTTTCTATCATCTGGAAGCGCCGATCGAGCGGGTCACCGGATTTGACACGCCCTATCCGCACAGCCTGGAATGGGCCTATTTTCCGGGGCCGGTGCGGATTGGCGAAGCGCTGGACAAAATTGTCGGGGATTTGAAATCATGAGCAAATATATATTTAACCTGCCTGATATTGGCGAGGGTATTGCCGAGGCGGAAATCGTCAAATGGCATATCAAGATCGGCGATGTTGTCGCGGAAGACGATCAGATTGCCGATGTCATGACCGACAAGGCGACGGTCGAGATGGAAGCGCCGGTTTCGGGCAAGATTGTCGCGATCGCCGGTGAAGAAGGCGACATTATCGCGATCGGTTCGATGCTGGTCGAGATCGAAGTCGAGGGCGAGATCGATGCTGACAAATTGGAAGAATTGGAAGCATCCAGTACGGCTGCCGATGCCGCTGATAAATCAGACGTCGCGGCCAAGGACTTCAGTCAAGTGATTGATAACAAAGAAGAAAATTCGGAACCTTCCACAAATCCAAGTGCGCAGGGCGATGTCGCGGAGCCCGTTTCCGCTCCAGTGGCTTCCGACAATCCTTCGATGGAAAATACTGGCGAGAAAGTGCTCGCCACTCCCGCTGTTCGCAAACGGGCAGCCGATCTTGGCGTCGATCTGAGCCAGGTCAAAGCGCAGGGCGAGCATATCCGGCACAGCGATCTCGATACCTATCTGAACTATGGATCGGGGCAGGGCTATCGTCCGGCCGGATCCGTGCAAAAACGTGACGATGACGTGATCAAAGTTATCGGAATGCGACGCAAAATCGCACAAAATATGGCGGATTCGAAACGGAATATCCCGCATTTCTCCTATGTCGACGAAATCGACATGACCGAACTGGAGGATATGCGTGGCGATCTGAATGCCAATCGCGGCGACCGGCCGAAGCTGACCATGCTGCCGTTGCTGATTGTCGCCATCTGCAAGTCGCTGCCGCAATTTCCGATGCTGAACGCGATCTATGATGACGATGCCGGCATTGTAACGCGGCACGGCGCCGTCCATCTCGGCATGGCTACCCAGACGGATCAGGGACTCATGGTGCCGGTGCTACGCGACGCGCAGGATATGAATGTCTGGCAGCTGGCCGCTGAAATCAGCAGGCTGGCTGCTGCCGCCCGCGATGGCAAGGCGACGGCGAAGGAACTGACCGGGTCGACGCTGACTTTGACGTCTCTTGGCCCGCTCGGCGGCATCGCGACGACGCCGGTGATCAACCGCCCCGAAGTGGCGATTATCGGACCGAACAAGATTGTCGAACGGCCAATGATCATCGACGGCGAAATCCACGCGCGCAAGCTGATGAACCTGTCGATCTCTTGCGACCACCGCGTGGTCGATGGCTATGATGCGGCCAGCTATGTGCAGGCGCTCAAGCATTTTCTGGAAACGCCGGTGCTGCTGTTCGCTGACTGAAGAGGGCGAGCGAACTGCCGTCCGTCCTGAGCTTGTCGAAGGACAGTTTACGCCGATAGGTGCACTTCGACAGGCTCAGTGCGAACGGAACGGGGCAAGTGCAGCCCTTCTCCCGTGAGGGAGAAGGGTGCAGAGCCTTATCGCTTTAGCGATTAGGCGGCGTTGGATGAGGGTGTTCTGTCCTCTGAAGCGCAGTACACCCTCATCCAGCTGCGACTAGGCAGCAAGCTGCCAAGTCTGCGCATCCTTCTCCCTCACGGGCGAAGGGATCTTGAGACGTACTCTGGCGAGCTGCCGTTCGTCCTGAGCTTGTCGAAGGACATTTTACGCCGATAGGTGCACTTCGACAGGCTCAGTGCGAACGGAATGG
>JBALUX010000022.1:0-28061 GCA_036963725.1 Parasphingorhabdus sp.
CAGTGGCCACGGCTATCCTCGGCTTTGGCATCAGCTATATCCTGCCGATGCGGGTTAGCGAAGATGACGAACGCGATGGTCTGGATATTTCCAACCATGGCGAACGGGCGTGGGATCTGGATTAATTCGTGAAGGCTTTCCAGCCCACAAAGGCTAGAAGCGGCAAGCCGGCACCATCAACGAGGGCGATTGTCTTGAGCGATGGTGGCTGGCCGTAGCCAAAATAGATCACCAAAAAGCTGACCATCGATAACGAGGTCAGCACGACGGCAAGCTTGCGGACATCAGGATCGAATGCGGCCCAAAGGCAGGCTATCATGACAATCCCGAACAAGGCAGCCCGATGATGGATCAACGAGAAGCTCATATCCTCCGCAGCGACGCCGTATAATTTTGTAATCAACGAAGGTACGAAGAAAGCAGCAAAAGGCGGAAGATGAATAGCCAAAGCCAAAACCAGCCAGCATATTCGCTCCAACATTCCCGCCTCCGCTATAGTTCCAAATGCATGAACTGGTTAAAGTCGCTGGCCACATAGTCGGCAAACGCCTCACCATTGGTGAACCCGCGCTTGCGATACAGATTCAACGCAGGTTCAAATCCTTCACCCGAACCCGTTTCCAAACTCAGTCTAACATAAGAGCGCGACCTAGCCTCGGCAATTATGTGGTCGAGAATTGACAAGCCCACATTTCTACGCAGGTATCGGGAATCGGTTCGCATGGATTTTATTTCGCCTGCCGATGCAGAAAGCTGTTTCAAGGCGCCAATACCCATCAGCTGATCGCCATCCCAGGCCGTCCAGACAGACACATCTGGCGATTGCAAGCCGCTCAAATTCAGCGCGTAAACACTATTGGCGGGAGAATTTTCCTGCATGCCGGCAAGATGCGCAGCCAGCAGGTCCTGAACCTGCTGGCTACCAAGATCATCGAGCCGGATTTCCAACTCAGTCGCCGGTCAGGATGCGATCCACCAACTGCTTGACCGTCGGTACAAAGCCGTTCGAGTAAAAGGGATCAGTTCCGAAATTGAACGCGCCATGGCCGGCAAACATCAGATGTTCCTCGACCGGTGCGCCATGGACGATTTCCTGCAGGCTTTTCTGGATACAGAAGCTGCGCGGATCGGCGAGCCGTCCGGTGCTGAAATTGTCATGATCTTTCCATGCCGAAAAACCGCAATGCGACAGGCAACCCATGCAGTCGGCCTGATCCTTGCGGATCATTTTCGACTCTTCCGGCGTCGCAAAAACCAGCGTATTGTCCGGCGTCTTCATTGCCATGGTAAAGCCGAGGCCGTCCCATTCGCGTGCGCGGAGCAGGTCATTGCGGGTCACCCAGAAATTCTTGCCCTTGATGCCGACGTCCAGCTGATGGGTATGTTCACCGGCCTTCTCTGTCGAATAGGGAATCTGCCGCTCGGACCGCGCTTCGAGGCTGCGCAAGAATTCATTGCGCACCGCAGAACTGTAGAAACCGGTCGGCGAGAATTTGTGTAGAAGAATATCGCCTTCCTTGATCTTGGTCAGCTCGCTCTTCCAGCTTTCCGGGATCGGGCTTTCCTTGGTCAGCAAGGGCCGTGTGCCGAACTGGAACGCGATCTGGCCGAGCTCTTCGCTGTCGATCCAGTTTTCCCAGTCGCGCAAATGCCAGACACCGCCGGCCATGATGATCGGCACGCTGTCGGGGATCCCTTCGGCGCGCATCGTATCGCGCAGGTCCTTAACCCGTGGATAGGGATCTTCCGGTTTTCGGGGATCTTCGGCATTGGACAGGCCGTTATGGCCGCCGGCAAGCCACGGATCTTCATAGACTACCGCAGCCATCAGTTCGGGAACCTTTTTATAGGCCCGCTTCCACAGCGCGCGGAAGGCGCGGGCAGAACTGATGATCGGCAGATAATTTACATTATATTGCTGAGCAATTTCCGACAGCTTGTAGGGCATGCCTGCACCGCAGGTCACGCCTGCGACCATGCCTTTGGTCTGTTCGAGCACGCCTTCCAGCACCTGCTGCGCGCCGCCCATTTCCCACAAGACGTTGATATTGATCGCGCCCTTGCCATTGGAAATCTCATAGGCCTGCTTGACCTGCGTAACCGCACCGTCGATCGCATATTGGATCAGTTCCTGGTGCCGCTCTTCGCGTTTCCGGCCATGATAGATTTGCGGAATGACATTGCCATGTTCGTCATAGCTGTCCGCGTTGACTGCCGATACGGTACCAATGCCGCCGGCAGCCGCCCAGGCTCCCGAACTGGCGTGATTGGTGGCAGCGACGCCTTTTCCACCCTCGATCAAAGGCCAAACTTCCTGACCGTTATACTGGATAGGTTTTAAGCCCTTGAACAATGAAATCTCCTCTATTCCCCAAATGCCGATATAGACGGCGGCGCATCAAAATGCTCGAAAAAACTCTGTTATGAAACCCGTTATTTAGCCGGACCGAAATTCGCGCGTCCCAGCGCCTGACCGTAAAGCAGGGCGTAGCGACCCAGCATCTTGCTCTCGTTATATTCTGCCTGCGCCTTGAGCCGGTTCTGCATGCCCAGATCTTCGCGCAATTGCTGGTGCTGGACCAGCGTCGTCAGCGATTCGAAAAACTTGCTTTCGTCGGTCAGCGGTTTGATGAAACCCTGATTGGCCTGCGACACCATCGATTTGATATCGCCGACATCGGTTGCCGCCACAGGCAGGCCGGCGGCCATTGCCTCGATCAGTGAAATCGGAAATTGTTCGCTGTCGGAGGACAGGGCAAAAATGTCGAACAGACCGATATAGCGGGACGGGTCGGCCAGAAAGCCCGGCATCAGCAAGCGATCACCGAGCCCCGCACGTTGTGCCTCGGCCTGTATCCTGTCTTTTTCCGGCCCTTCGCCAACGATTACCAACCGGACATTGTCTCCTGCTGCAGCACAGGCCCGGACCAGTCGCGGCAGATTTTTGATCGCGCGCAGTCCGGCCACAGTGCCGACAACAACCTCGCCTTCGCGCCGGGTGAAGCCGGGAAGAGCGCCGCGTTGCGCTTTCTTCTCGAAACGCTTCACGTCGATGCCATTCGGGATCCGGTGGATCTTCTGTTCCGGCTGTTTCCAGACATCCCTGGCAATGCGCACAAGATTTTCGGACGGCACGACCAGCGCCTGGGCTGCCCCTAGCGCGAATTTGCGGAACAGATTGCGTTTCCAGTTAAGCTTTTTCTGCTCGTCCTCGTTAAAGCCGTCTTCATGATGGATCAGCGGCGGCAGGCCCTCGATCCGCGAGAATAGAGTCCGCGCCATCACCCCGTCCATCGAGCCCCAGTTATAGGATAATATCAGATCGAACTGACGGAAATAGGTGACGAATTCGCGATAGCGTTTCAGCGAGGGCTTTCCCGCAAGCGATGGAGCGTCGGTTGGGAAGCTGACCTTGATCTTCGGATCAATAGCGTCACGGGCAGACAGACTGTCGGCCTGTGCCGACAAAATCACATGTTCGGCAGCCGCACCGAAATGGTTCATCAGCCTGACTGCGCGCGCTTCCTTGCCGCCCAGATTGAACGTGCTGTGCAGATGCAAAATTCTGGCTGGTTTCATGAAATTCTGATGCCCGGCTGTCTAAAATCAATCAGTCGATGCGGTGGAGCAATTGGTTGATCGCGTCAAGCGAGGCGGGCTCTTCTAGCGTCGGAGCGTGGCCGACACGCGGGACCGTGACCAGATCGGCCTTGTCCAGCTTGGCGAGCATCTTGCGGGCAACCTGCTCGCTGAACAGGTCCGATAGCTCGCCGCGCAATATCAGAGTCGGAATATCCTGCATATTCTCCAGCGCGTTCCACAATGCACCGCTGCCGCCACCCTTGCTGTCGAAAGGCTCGGCGATCTTCATGTCATAGTCCAGCTTGATCCGGCCCGAACTGTTCATCCGGTAGACTTTCTTGGCGAACTCAATCCAGTCCTTCAGCGTGAAATCGGGAAAAATATCGGCGCTATTCTCCGCCATATCGCGCCCGGCATGGGCCCATGTGTCGAAGCTGCGGCCCTGCCCGACATGGTCGGCAATCCGGTCGAGGCCTTTCTGGTCCAGTTCCGGGCCGATGTCGTTCAACAACGCGCCCGCAACCCGTTCGGGGTACATTTTAGCCATGACCATCGTGACCACACCGCCGAGAGACGTACCGAAAAATACCGCTTTCGCGATTTTCTGCTCGTCCATTAGCATGATGATGTCGGAGACATATTGTTTCGGATTATAGGTGCTGCTTTCCTTGGCATATTCGCTCAAGCCACGACCGCGCAAATCCAGCATGATGATACGCCGTCCGCCGCTGAATCCCGCGCCGAGATGATCAAAATCGCGCGCATTGCGGGTCAATCCCGGGATGCAGATAACCGGCGTTTTATCGCTGTCCGAAGGATAATCACGGGCGTGCAGTTTCAGCCCGTCATCGGATTCCCAGTAGATATCCTGATAAGAATTTTCTTCGCTCATCCTGCCCCTCGCCTCGTCTTGCCACTTGCTGCGCAACCGATTAGCCGCCACTGTAAATAAATGCCATATAAACCGCAATCTGAACCCGCCAAAACCGACTATCAGCCCGATGTCCAGATCACCCGATTGGGCGAAAAGATCGGTGACCCGGTCGCCGCCGCCAATTTTCCCAAGCATATTCTCCGGTTTAGAAACGACCGATGGGACAAGAGTGTCGGACTGGATATTCTCGATGAGCAACAATGGTTAAACCATTTCGGCAAATTCGAGCTACTGGCTGATAATTTAAACCCGCCACTGGCGCTGCGCTATCATGGTCACCAGTTTCGCAACTATAACCCCGAAATCGGTGATGGCCGTGGCTTTCTGTTCGCGCAGCTGCGCGACCATGAAAATAGGCTCATGGATCTCGGCACAAAAGGCTCGGGCACGACGCCGTGGAGCCGGTCCGGTGATGGCCGGCTTACCCTGAAAGGTGCGGTCCGCGAAATTCTCGCGACGGAAATGCTCGAATCGCTCGGCGTCAACACCTCGAAAACATTTTCGGTGGTCGAGACCGGCGAGAAACTGTCGCGCGGTGACGAGCCCTCCCCCACCCGGTCCGCAGTAATGACCAGATTAAGCCACAGTCATATTCGGATCGGCGCGTTCCAGCGCATCGCTTATGAGAAGAATGAAGAGCTCATGCGACAGCTGGTCGATTATTGCCTCGCAAATTATTATGGCGGCGCGCAGACCGATGATCCGGCTACAGAATTATTCGCCAGAACTGCGCAGGAAGTCGCGAAGCTGGCCGGCGCCTATATGACCGCCGGCTTCGTCCACGGTGTGCTCAATACCGACAATATCAATATTACCGGCGAAAGCTTCGACTATGGTCCGTGGCGGTTCACGCCTTATTGGGAACCCGGTTTCACAGCCGCCTATTTCGATCATGAAGGCCTATATTGTTTCGGGCGGCAACCGGAAGCGCTGCACTGGAACCTCGCCCAATTTGCCAGCGCTCTGCGCCTGATTGCCGATAGCGATCCGCTGGTTGCCACGCTGGAATCTTTCCCGAAAGCCTATGGCACCGCTTTCACCGAGCATTTCTGCTGGCGGCTTGGCGTCAAATCTGAGGGCTTTGAGAGCGACCGCGACCTGATTGTCGCTGCGGAAAAAGGTCTGGCGCAAAAAACCATACAGATCGACCGGTTTTTCTTCGACTGGGGCAAAAGCGAAAATCTCGCCCGACCAGAGGACAAGTCACCCGAATTTGCCGAATTCCGGACCTTGATCGCCGATCGCGCACGCATACGACAGCCGTCCAGCGAATATTGGCAGAAACCGGAGCCTTGTTCTATGCATATCGAGGAAGTTGAATCGATCTGGGACGCCATCGCCGACGATGACAATTGGAAACCGCTGGCGAAAAAGGTCAATGATATCCGCGCGATGGGCGCTGCTCTGCGCAACGGCTGATATATGCGCGGGCACCAGCTTGCGTTCGGGAAGAATTCATCATGGGGCGTTAAGTCTTCAAGCCCTATGGTCTATCGCGAGAGATGTGCCATATATGGTTTATTGTGCAACTAATCAGTAGAAAACAGAGGCCAATTTGAGCGACCTGATATCCATCGAACCAGCAACCGGAGCGACCCTCTGGACCGGCACCAGTGGAGATGCTGATACCGCCGTGAACAGCGCGCGGGAAGCATGGCCCGGCTGGGCTGCCACCGCGCTGGTCAAACGGATCGAAGCGGTCCGGCGCTACGCCAACCGGATCCGCACCGGTAGTGATGAACTGGCAGAACTGATCTCCCGCGAAACCGGCAAGCCGCTTTGGGAATCGCGGACGGAAGTCGAATCCGTCATCAACAAGGTCGATATTTCTGTCCGCGCCTTTGCCGACCGGACGCCGCAGCGCCAGTTGCCGAGCCAGCCCAATATGCGCGCTGCCTTGCGCCACAAGCCGCATGGCGTTCTGGCTGTACTCGGCCCCTATAATTTCCCGGCCCATCTGCCGAACGGCCATATTGTTCCGGCGCTGATCGCCGGCAATACGATAGTGTTCAAACCGTCGGAGAAGACACCGGCCGTTGGCCAATATCTGGTGGATGCGTTCGCGAAGGCGGGAATGCCTGCAGGCGTGGTCAATATATTGCACGGTGGTCCGGCGACCGGCAAGCAACTGACCGCCAATGAAGGGCTGGACGGCGTTTTGTTCACCGGCTCTGCGCGAACCGGTATCGCGCTCAACCGGCAATTTGCGTCCCGGCCAGACAAGATACTGGCTTTGGAAATGGGCGGCAACAATCCGATCATCGCCTGGGACACCAACGATATCCACAGCGCCGCCGTTCTGATCGTGCAATCGGCCTTTCTCAGCGCGGGACAGCGCTGCTCTGCGGCGAGCCGCCTGATCGTCAAAGACGAGCTTTATGATCGTATCATCAAGGAAGTGAAGCGGATCACCGATCGCCTGATTATCGATGAACCCTTTGCCTCGCCTGCCCCGTTCATGGGACCGGTAATCGACAATGAAACGGCCGATGGCCTGACCGAGAGCTTCCTCGCCCTGATGAGTCATGGCGGCAAGCCGATCAAACATATGGCGAGACCGGTTGCGGGCCGCCCCTTTTTAACGCCCGGTATCATCGATGTCACCGAACTGGAGGAACGTCCGGATATCGAATTGTTCGGGCCGATACTCCAGGTTGTCCGCGTTGCTGACTTCGAGGAAGCCATCGCCGAAGCGAACAACACCCGCTACGGCCTGTCCTCTGCGCTCATCGGCGGAACGGCTCAACATTATGACCAATTCTGGTCGAGCAGCCGCGCCGGTATCGTCAACTGGAATAAAATGACCGTTGGCGCCTCATCCGAAGCCCCCTTTGGCGGCATCGGACTATCTGGCAACCATCGGCCCAGCGCTTATTATGCCGCCGATTATTGCGCCTATCCGGTCGTTTCCATGGAAGCGGAGCAAGCCAGAGCCAGGATCGGCATTGGCATGAAGGACGAAAACACATCGGAAGAAGAATAACCACCATCCGCGAAATAGCTGAGCTTAGGCGCCCCCAAAAACTTCTGTTTTGAACATCCCGCTCGATGCGCGCATATCGCATCCATGGAAAAAACAACGAACAGCACCCCCACGGCGGGCAAAGTCTATCTGGTTGGCGCCGGTCCCGGCGATCCGGATCTGCTGACGTTGAAAGCGGCAAAATTGCTGCAGCGCGCCGATGTAATCATTCACGACGGCTTGGTCAGCCGCGACATTCTGAATCTCGGATCGCCAAGCGCGCGCTATATCTCGGTCGCGAAAAAGCGCTCTCTGCACAGCGTTCCCCAGGATCAGATTAACGATATATTGATCGCCGAAGCTGCCAAAGGCCTTGTGGTCGTAAGGCTCAAGGGCGGCGACCCGTTCATTTTCGGACGCGGTGGCGAGGAGGCAGATGATTGCATCGCTGCCGGCGTTGCGGTGGAAGTCGTACCCGGCATCAGCGCTGCACTCGGCTGCGCCGCGCAAGCGCGTATGCCGCTCACCCACCGCGATGCTTCCAGCGCCGTTTCTTTCGTTGCGGGCCAATGCAAGGGCCTTTCCGACCAGAACTGGTCCGGATTGGCCGGTAAAGGCCGCACATTGGTTATCTATATGGGGGTCGCCAATGCCGAAGCGATTGTCGAGAAGCTGATCGCCGACGGGGCTACACCGGACCTGCCGGTCGCCGTGCTGGAAAACGGCACGCGCAGCGATTTTCGCGCGCTCCGCACGCTGCTGACCGATCTTGGCGATATGGTCCGGCGGGAAAATGTCCAGAGTCCGGCCCTTCTCGTGGTCGGCGAAGTCGCCCGTTACGGCGATGCCGAAGACAAATTTCGTGAATATGCAAAAATGGCGGGAGTGATTGCATGAAAATATTGACCGGAAATGATCTCAAAACCGGTGACGTGATCTGGTGGACCGGCCTCGACTGGTCGCGCTTCGTCAAGGACGCCACCGATGTGGGAGATCAGGGCGAAGCAATCCTCCATCGCGAGGAAGCTGCGCGCCGGGTGAACTCGCCTTATATTATCGACGCCGAACAGACCGATGACGGCCCGCGACCGGGTCATATCAAGGACCGGGTGCGCGCACTCGGACCGACCGTTCGTCCCGACCTGACATTAAAGCCGGCCGATCCCAACGCCGGCGAATGGGTGATCTGACATGTATCAATATGACCAATATGACCAGCAAATGGTCGACACGCGGGTCGAGGAATTCCGCGACCAGGTGAAACGCCGCCTCGCCGGTGATCTGACCGAAGACCAGTTCAAGCCGCTGCGGTTGATGAACGGCCTTTATCTGCAACTCCATGCCTATATGCTGCGCGTCGCCGTTCCCTATGGGACGCTGAGCAGCAAGCAGATGCGGATGCTCGGCCATATCGCGAGGAAATATGACCGCGACTACGGCCATTTCACCACGCGGCAGAATATCCAGTATAACTGGATCAAGCTGGAAGATGCGCCCGACATTCTCGCCGATCTGGCATCGGTCGAAATGCATGCGATCCAGACCAGCGGCAATTGCATCCGCAATATCTCTTCCGACCAGTTCGCCGGTGCGACTGCCGACGAGATTGCCGATCCGCGCCCCTGGGCCGAATTGTTGCGGCAATGGTCAAGCTTTCACCCGGAATTTTCCTATCTCCCCAGGAAATTCAAATTCGCCGTGATTGCCAGCGACACAGACCGCGCGGCGATGCGCCTGCATGATATCGGTATCCAGCTGGTGCACAATGATACGGGCGAACTGGGCGCGAAATTCTTCGTCGGCGGCGGCATGGGCCGGACTCCGATGGTCGCCCCGGAAATCCGTGACTTTGTCCCTGCGGACGAGCTGATCAGCTATGCCGAGGCCTGCCTGCGGGTTTACAACCGCTACGGGCGGCGCGACAATAAATATAAAGCGCGGATCAAGATCCTCGTGCACGAACTCGGCAAGGAAGAATATACCCGCCAGGTCGAGGAAGAATTCGCCCATATGAAACAGCTGGGCCTCAATCCCTCGGTCGAAGAACTGGCGCGGATCACCGAATATTTTCAAGACCCGCCCTATGACAAACAGGCGAGCGATGATCTTGATCTGTCCGATCCAGACTTTGCGCTCTGGGTTGATCAGAATATCTCCGCTCACAAGCAGCCCGGCTACGCGATTGCGACGATCAGCCTGAAGCCGCGCGGCGGCATCCCCGGCGATGCATCGTCGGCGCAAATCGACCTGATGGCGGATCTGGCCGAGCAATATAGTTTTGACGAACTGCGCGTGACCCACAGCCAGAACATCGTTTTGCCTTATGTCAGGAAGAGCGACCTTTACGCGCTGTGGCAGAAGCTGGACGAGGCGGGATTGGCTCCTGCCAATCTCGACCTGATCACCGACAGCATCGCCTGCCCCGGTCTGGATTATTGCAGCCTCGCCAATGCCCGCTCCATTCCCCTCGCCCAGAAGATCAGTGAGCGCTTCGCCGATCTTGGCCGGCAACGGGAACTGGGCGAACTGAAGCTCAAAATTTCGGGCTGCATCAACGCCTGCGGCCACCATCATGCCGGTCATATCGGCATATTGGGCGTCGACCGTAAGGGCACGGAAAATTACCAGCTGTTGCTCGGCGGTTCCGGCGCGGAAGATGCCAGTCTCGCGAAGATCACCGGTCCCGGCTTCACCGAAGATGGCGTGATCGACGCGATCGAAACGGTCACCGATCTCTATCTCGAACAACGCGAGGATGGAGAGCGGTTTATCGATACTTATCGCCGTGTCGGCATGGCCCGGTTCAAGGAGGCTATATATGGTTGATCCTATCCGTTTACGCGATGATGAAGTGCATGAAGAGCCAGCGGTTTCGCTCGATTCCTTCCTGGACCAGTCGAACGCCACAGCCGTTCGCATCGAGGCCGGCGAAGATGCCCGAGTCCTGCTGCCGTTTCTCGACCGGCTGTCGCTGATCGAAATCGACTTCCCGGCCTTTGGCGATGGCCGCGGCTATTCTGCGGCGCAGATCTTGCGCGAGTCCGGCTATACCGGTGAACTGCGTGCCAGCGGCGATGTCCTGCTTGATCAGGTTTCCCATATGCGCCGCTGCGGCTTCGATGCCTTTGCGCCGGATTCGCCGATCAACCCGAAGTTGATGGAAGAGGCGATCCAGCGCTACGAACATGTCTATCAGGCAACGTCGGACCAGCGCACCCCCATCTGGAGGCTCCGTCATGGCTGAAGCAGCACGCAAGATCGACACGATCGATGTTCGGCCGGACTATACCCAGGCCGATGCCGATGCCCTGAACCAGCGGTTCGAAGGCGTTGACACCACAACCATGCTCAAGGCTTTGTTCGACGAGCGCCAATTGGGCGAAGTCGCCGTGGTCTCGTCTTTCGGGACCGAAAGCGCGGTCCTGCTGCATCTGGTTGCAGCGGTCGATCCGACCATTCCGGTGACCTTCGTCGATACGCTAAAGATGTTTCCGGAAACGCTGGAATATCGCGATACATTGATCCAGCTGCTGGGCATCAAGAACAGCAACATCGTCGCACCCGATGCCGCGGTGCTGGCGGAAAAGGACGAAAACGGCCTGCGCTGGTCCTATGATCCTGACGGCTGCTGCGAGATCCGCAAGGTCGAGCCTCTGGCTCGCGCCAAGGCCGGTCTCAATAGCTGGATTTCGGGACGCAAGGCGTTCCAGTCGGTAACCCGCAACAATATCCCTCGGTTCGAGATCGACGATGGCAGGCTGAAAATCAATCCGCTCGGCGACTGGATCAAGGATGATCTCGAAGCCTATTTCGAAGAGCATGATCTGCCGCGCCATCCGCTAGAGGCAGAAGGCTATCTCTCGGTCGGCTGCGCGCCCTGCACGTCAAAAGTCATGCCCGGCGAAGATCCCCGTGCCGGACGCTGGCGCGGATGGGACAAGTCCGAATGCGGCATTCACGAAGAGGTCACTCCGTTGCCGGATGCCGACGACAAAGGCGTGAACGACCCGATTTTCTAGCTTGGCGTTAATTCAGCAAAAGGCGATTCCTCGGCCGCCGTCCGACTAATATTCGTCCGGTCCTTCGCTATAGGCCAGATCACCGAATTTCGTGAATTCGGCGATGAAGCTCAGCTGGATATTACCCGTCGAACCCTGACGGTTTTTCGCGACAATGACCGTCGCCTTGCCCTCGGCCTGGACGTGATCGCGTTCCCAATCCTCATATTTCTTGATCTGGTCGGGTGTCGAATTGGCGTCGGGCACATCCGGCTTCACCGCCATATGATAATATTCCTCGCGGAAAATGAACATGACGATATCGGCATCCTGCTCGATCGAACCGGATTCGCGCAAATCGGACAGTTGCGGCCGTTTGTCTTCGCGGCTTTCCACCGCACGACTCAACTGCGAGAGCGCCATCACCGGCACTTGCAATTCCTTCGCCAGCGTCTTCAGGCCACGGCTGATTTCCGAAATTTCATTGACGCGATTGTCGCTGGCCCGACCAGACCCTTGCAACAGTTGCAGATAATCGACGACGATCAGGCCGATGCCCTGACGCCGCTGCAAACGCCGTGCCCGTGTCCGCAGCGCGGCAATGGTCAGCGCCGGCGTGTCATCGATGAACAGCGGCAGATCCTGCAATTCCCGCGAAGCCATCGCAAGCCGGTGCATTTCGTCACGGCTGATCGAGCCCATGCGCAATTTTTCCGAGCTGATTTCAGCCTGCTCGGACAAAATTCTGGTGGCAAGCTGATCGGCCGACATTTCGAGACTGAAGAAAGCCGTCTTGGCACCAAGGGAATCCTCTGGAGCAATGCCATCATTCATATCACGCAAATAGCGGTTGGCCGCATTGAAGGCGATATTGGTGGCGAGCGACGTTTTGCCCATGCCGGGACGACCGGCAAGAATGAGCAGATCGCTCCGGTGCAAGCCGCCCATTTTGGCGTTCACATCGGTCAGGCCGGTGGTAATGCCCGACACCTTGCCGCCGCTGTTGAAGGCCCGCTCGACATTGTTGAGAGCCTCAGTCGACGCTTGCAAGAACGACCGGACGCCGCCTTCCTGCGCCTCGCCTTCGGATACCCGGTATAAAGCCGTTTCGGCTTCCTCGATCTGTTCCTTCGGGTCCACGGTCTCGCTGGTATCCAGAGCGCTTTCGACAAGGGTTCGCCCGACGCTGACCAGTTCGCGGAGCAGCGCCAGATCATAAATCTGGTTGGCAAAATCGCGGGCGCCGATCAGGCCGGCGCCGTCACCGGTCAGTTTGGCAAGATAGGATGGCCCGCCCAGCGCCTTCATCGCTTCATCCGACTCGAAATAGGGTTTCAGGGTCACCGGAGTGACCACCATATTCTTGTCGAGAAGCTTCAATGCCTGTTCGTAAATCCGGCCATGCAGTGGTTCGTAAAAATGTTCCGACCGCAATTTGATCTGCACATCTTCGGCAACCCGGTTGTCGATCAGCAGCGCGCCAAGAAACGTCGCCTCTGCCTCGACATTGCGCGGCAGGCGCTGTTCATCACTCTCGTCATTCTGGAAACGCATCAATTCGGCCATGGCTCCTCATCCACCCTGAATCGATTCTCGGCAAGGGCCGCTTCGAAAAATTTGGTAAACTGTCGGGGACAATCCTGTGGAAAGAAAACTCTTGTCGTGTTGCACTGCAAAAACCCTTGTCCTGAGACCAGCGCTCCGGCAACAGGGCGCAATGTCCGATCCGCGCATCATATCCGTCGAACTAGACGAAGCCACGATTTTGTGGCGCAATGCCGACATCGAACAGGAACGCCGGATCGCGATATTCGATCTGATCGAGGAAAATTATTTCAAACCGCTCAAACAGCATGAGGATGGCTATGCAGGGCCTTATCAACTGCAACTGAGCGTGCAGGAAGGCCGGCTGGTTATTTCTATAGGCCGCGAGAATGGCGAACCGCTGGAAACGCTAATCCTCGCTCTAGGACGGTTCCGCCGACCGATCCGCGACTATTTCGCCATTTGCGACAGCTATTATCAGGCTATCCGCAAAGCCAGCGCCGCGGAAATCGAGACCATCGACATGGCCCGGCGCGGCGTGCACGATCAGGGTGCGGAACTGCTGGTCGAGCGGCTCGAAGGCAAGATCGACGTCGACTTCAAAACCGCCCGGCGGCTCTTCACATTAATTTGCGTTTTGCATATCAAGAATTAGTGATTCTTCCGCTGCGTATCAGGGAAACAGAGTGGCCAATCGAGACATGAGAAAAAACTTGATAAGCCTCGCCATGATTATCGTGGTGTTACTGGTCATCGCCTTCGTGCTGCGCAATATTGCGGTGAGCTGGGCGCCGTCGCGCGATCAATATCCGGTGCAGGGAATCTCGGTCGATGAAAGCCATGGCAAAATCATATGGCATGTCGCAGGCGCGACCGGCGTCGACTTTGCCTATATCCAGGCCACCGACGGCGCTGACAAACGCGACAAGAACTTCGCGACCAATATCGAGGGCGCGCGCGAGGCGGGCATACGCTATGGTGCGCTCCACAATTATTCACTCTGTCGCCTCGCTACCGATCAGGCGACGATATTTGTCACCACCGTCCCGCGCGGAGAGAATATGTTACCGCCCGCCGTCCGGCTGGCCTTTGACAATGGTTGCGGCGAACGCCCTGGCCGCGCGCTGGTGCTCAGCGAGCTCAATACCTTTCTCAACCAGATCGAATCCCATAGCGAGAAGCGCGCCATCATCGCGGTGTCACGCGAGTTCGAGGAACTTTACAATATCAGCAGCGGCCTCGACCGCACCTTCTGGCTCGAAGCGAATTTTTTCCCGCCCGACTATGCCACCAAACCATGGGTGATGTGGCGCGCTTCCGACATGCGCCGGATCAGCGGGGTTGACGGCCCGATAAACTGGAACGTAGTGCGTCCATGACCACCAACAGGAAACTGATATGAGCATATTATCCGACCGCTGGATCCGCAACGAAGCGAGACATTCCGGCATGATCGAGCCCTTTGTAGAGGGACAGAAACGGGAAGGATGTATCAGCTATGGCTTGTCTTCCTATGGCTATGACGCCCGGGTGTCGGACGAGTTCAAGATTTTTACCAACGTGAACAACGCCGTCGTCGATCCCAAGAATTTCGCCGAGAACAGCTTCGTCGATCGCAAGACCGACTGCTGCATCATTCCGCCGAACAGCTTTGCCCTCGCCCGGACCGTGGAATATTTCCGCATTCCCCGCGATGTGCTGGTGATTTGCCTCGGCAAGTCGACCTATGCCCGCTGCGGGATCATCGTCAATGTCACGCCGCTGGAACCGGAATGGGAAGGTCACGTGACCCTGGAATTTTCCAACACCAGCCCCCTGCCCGCCAAAATCTATGCCAATGAAGGCGCCTGCCAGTTTCTGTTCCTCAAGGGCAACGAGCCCTGCGAGACCAGCTATGCGGACCGCTCTGGCAAATATATGCGGCAAAAGGGTGTGACTCTGGCCAAACTCTAGGCCATAGCGAGACCAATTAACTCATCGATTAAACAATCTGCAGGAGAGCCGGTCATGTCCGAAGCAAAAGAATTTGATGTCATCATCTATGGTTCAACCGGCTATACTGGCCGCCTTGTCGCCGAATATATGGCCCAGCAATATGGCACTGGCAAAGACGCTCCGAAATGGGCGATGGCCGGACGCAGCCTCGACAAGCTGGAAGAGGTCCGCGACCTCATCGGCGCGCCAAAAGATACACCTCTCGTTGTCGCCGATTCCGATGATGCAGCGTCGATCGACATGATGGCGAGCCGGACCAAGGTCGTGCTGACCACGGTTGGCCCCTATCAGCTATATGGCGACGAACTGGTTGCCGCCTGCGTCAAGAACGGCACTCACTATGTCGATCTGTGCGGCGAGCCCGGATGGATGCGCGAAATGATCGACAAACATCAGGAAGCGGCTGAAAAATCGGGCGCACAAATCTGCTTTTCCTGCGGCTTTGACTCGATCCCGTTCGATCTCGGCGTGCTGATGCTGCAGCAGGACATGACCAAGCGCTTTGGCAAACCTGCGACCCGTGTCAAGGGACGCGTCCGCGCCATGGAAGGTACATTTTCCGGCGGAACCGCTGCCAGCCTCAAGGAAACGATGAAGGCGATCGCGAAAAACCCCGGCCTCGTCAAGATTCTGGCCAGCAGCTTTGGCCTGACCCCCGGTTTCGAAGGTCCGGACCAGCCGAATATGCTGATCCCGAAATATGACAAGACCATCGACAGCTGGGTCGCACCGTTCATCATGGCAGCGATCAACACGAAAAATGTCCACCGGACCAATTTCCTGCTCGACTTCCCTTTTGGCGAAGACTTCAAATATGATGAAATGGTTGTCACCAGCGCGGGTGATCTCGGCAAGCAGGCCGCAGAAATGGTCGCAAAAGCCAATCCGTTCGGCGGCGAGGATGCGCCCAAGCCAGGTGAAGGTCCGACCAAGGAACAGCGCGAAAATGGTTATTATGATCTTCTGTTCCTCGGCGAAACCGCAGACGGCGAGACCGCCACTCTGTGCGTCAAGGGCGACAAAGACCCTGGCTACGGATCGACTTCCAAGATGATCGCGGAATCGGCGCTCTGCCTGGCTCAGGACAAGATCGCAAAAGGCGGCGGCGTCTGGACCCCGGGCGCGCTGATGGGCAAGCAGCTGGTCAAGCGTCTGGAAGAAAAAGCCGGACTCAGCTTTGTTGTGGAAAGCTGACGATAATCAGCAGCGGTTCAGACAGTTTGCGCTAAATTGTTGTCCGGAACAGAAATATATTATTTCGCTCTTGAAACCCCGTTTCTCAGGACAAAAATGTTAGCATCATGCTGAACCGTCTTCTACGTAGAAAAAAGGCCGCCAGACCGATCGACGACGCGACCATTCCGGAGGGACGGCGGGTCTATGCGATTGGCGATATCCATGGTCGCAATGATTTGTTGCTGCAGCTGCTCGACAAAATCATCAAGGATGACGGCGAGCGGGACAAGGCCGAAAGCGAGATCATCTTTCTGGGCGATCTGGTGGACCGCGGTCCGGACAGCGCCGGCGTGCTCGACACGGCTATGCGGGTGAAGGAAGAATTGCGCAATGTCCGCTTCCTGATGGGGAACCATGAAGAAGTCTATCTCGCAGCAACCACCGGCAACGAAAAATCGGTCCGGTTCTTCAACAGGATTGGCGGGCGCGAGACCATCTTGAGTTACGACATCAGCATGAAAGATTATATCGAACTCGACATGACGCAATTGGCGAAGCGCATTCCGGAATTATTCCCGCGGGAACATATCGACTTTGTCGGAAGCTTCGAAGACCAGATCATTGTCGGCGACTATGCTTTTGTGCACGCGGGCATTCGCCCAGGCGTCCCGCTTTCAGAGCAGCGCCAGAAAGACTTGCGCTGGATCCGCGAGGAATTTCTTTCCGCACAGGACGCGCATGAAAAGGTCATCGTCTATGGCCATACGATCACCGATGATGTCGTGGAAACCGGAAACCGCATCGGCATTGATACCGGCGCTTATTATTCAGACAAGCTGACCGCACTGGGCTTGCAGGGTTCGGAACGCTGGTATCTCGACACCGCCTCATAGAAAAACGGCGGAACCGATAGGTCCCGCCGTTTTCCGGTCTGATGCACAGACTTTCTATAATCGGTTTTCGAGCGTTCAGGCGACTTGCGCGGTCGGCGCCAGTTCTTCTTCCATATCCCGCAGCACATAGCCACGACCCCAGACGGTCTCGATGTAATTTTCACCACCGCAAGCCAGAGACAGCTTTTTGCGCAGCTTGCAAATGAACACATCGATAATCTTGAGTTCCGGTTCGTCCATCCCGCCATAGAGATGATTGAGGAACATTTCCTTGGTGAGCGTCGTTCCCTTTCGGAGGGAGAGCAGCTCGAGCATGGCATATTCCTTGCCGGTCAGGTGGACGCGATTGCCATCGACTTCCACCGTCTTGGCGTCAAGATTGACCGCCAGCTTGCCGGTGCGGATAACGCTCTGCGAATGGCCTTTTGAACGGCGTACAACCGCATGGATACGGGCAACCAGTTCATCCCGGTGGAACGGTTTGGTTACATAATCGTCGGCACCGAAACCAAAGCTACGGACCTTGCTGTCCATCTCGCTGATACCGGAGAGAATGAGAACCGGCGTTTGCACTTTGGCAACGCGCAGCTTCTTGAGCACATCATAACCATGCATGTCTGGCAGGTTGAGATCGAGCAATATGATGTCATAATCATAGAGCTTGCCGAGATCGAGGCCTTCTTCGCCCAGGTCCGTGGTGTAAACGTTAAAACCCTCGGTTGTCAGCATCAGCTCAATTGCTTTTGCAGTCGTTGGTTCGTCTTCAATCAGCAGCACGCGCATCAGGCAGCCCCTTTTTTCTTAATTATTCGCTCCGGATCGATCACTGTGCCGACCCGATGGATCATTTATTAACCATAAGATGAATGAACGTAAAAGGTTAATTTTTGCTTAAGGCAGGATTCAACGCGAGTCGCGGGGAGTCGAAAGACTCTGTAACCCGCAGAAATGAGTCATTTCGGGACTCCCCGCCTGGCCCGAAAAAAAATTAACTTTTTGCCGGTTTCGACCTGAAATTGTCGGGACCTGGTCAAATCGGGGCGGAATTTGTGACAAATATGCAGAAAATTGACGCCGTTTTTACCGCTTATGGTAAGCTTTGTTAACAAGGTCTGTCGTGCAGCGGCACATAACGCTAGTAACCTTAATATGGTTGATATTCCCGAAAGCGCGATCACCGAGACATTTCTTGCTGCCAGCGGTCCTGGCGGCCAGAATGTCAACAAGGTGGCAACCGCAGTCCAGATGCGGGTCAATATCTACGCGCTGCGGCTCGAGCCTTATGCCTTTCGCAAATTGAAAATACTCGCGGGCCGCAAGATGACCACCGGCGGTGAACTGGTACTCACGGTACGCGAATATCGTACCCGCGAAGCCAATCGTGCAGAAGCCCGCCGCCGCGTGGCAGAGATGATCGAACAGGCCTATCAGCGCGATGCCCGGCGGATCAAAACCCGCCCGAGCAGAGCCGCCAAGGCCCGGCGCGTCGAAACGAAGAAGAAAAAATCATCGGTCAAGAAGACACGGGGAAAACCAAACCTCGACTGAGCCATGCTCTAAGGGACACCGGTTCGACAATATGATGTTCGAAATCCCGAGCCGATGCTTGTGCGGCAACCCGTGACATACCATCTTGTTGATCGAACACCAGTCCAGCCAGTCGCCACGGTCGACACTCTCACAGGCTGGTTTGGAAAATATCATCCGGCGAAGAAACCGGAAACCTAGACTTAGCCCGAAAGGCGGAACAGACCCATGCTCGACATATCCATCGATCCCAACCAGCCGGCAGCAGAATTATATGCTGAACTGACATCATTCGCGACCGCTCTGGTCGATGGCGAGCCGGACGCCATCGCCAATATGGCCAATATCTCCGCCCTGATCTGGCAATATATCCCCGGACTCAACTGGGCCGGATTCTATCGCGTCATCGATGGCGAACTGGTGCTTGGTCCCTTTCAGGGCAAGACAGCCTGTATCAGGATCGCCATCGGCGCTGGCGTGTGCGGCGCTGCGGCCGCGACTGGCGAAGTCCAGCGGGTCGCCGATGTCCACGCCTTTCCCGGTCATATAGCCTGCGACGCCGATAGCCGGAGCGAACTGGTTGTGCCGGTTCTGAAAGACGGCGCGGTGATCGCCGTGCTCGATCTCGACAGCCCCCTGCCCGATCATTTCCGACCGGAAGATGAAACCGGAATGGCCCGGCTGATCGAGGCAATCGCTAATTATCTTGGTTAATACTACGGTAACCAAGATGCCCCATTTCGAGACAAAGCGCTAAATCCACTCTATTTTACAAGCCGCTAATGGTCAAAGCCCCCGAAAAATGGTAAATGTTCATTAACCAGATTTCGGTCGGACACGCTTTACGCATGTCTGAAACTAGGGAGTTGTTAACCATGAAGACCTTCTTACTTACCGGCCTTGCCGGTGTTTTGGCGGTGGCACCAGGTTCAGCCATTGCAGCTATCGACTCGACATCGGAAGATGTTCCGATGCCGATGGTTGACCTCTCCTTCGCCTCGTCCACCGCATTGGCCGACCCGGCAGCAGCGAACCGGCAGCGCCGAGGCGACATGAGCCAGATGAGAGGCAATCGCGGCGCGAGCAGCTATGTTCGCCGTGGCCGGATGGGCTATGA
Organism: Parasphingorhabdus sp.; assembly: GCA_036963725.1. Taxonomy (GTDB): domain Bacteria; phylum Pseudomonadota; class Alphaproteobacteria; order Sphingomonadales; family Sphingomonadaceae; genus Parasphingorhabdus. The sequence goes on from JBALUX010000022.1 coordinate 19,730, forward strand.
TCGCAGCTATCGCAAACCGTACCGCGGTTTCCGCCTTCCCAGAACCTACGTCCAGCCAAGCTATTTCATCGGCAATTTCGGCTATTACGGACTCAGCCGGCCCAATTACGGCTTTGGCTGGTCGCGCTATTATGATGATGCCGTGCTGACCGATCGCTACGGCGTGGTCCAGGACGCACGCTACAATGTCGACTGGGACCGTTATAATCAGGGCTATCACGACGGCTATCGTGACGGACATGCTTCCTATGATCCTGGCGTATTCACCGGCGACGACCGGGTGATGGCAACGCCGCGCGCCTATAACCATAACGACCAGTCTACCTATCAGGGCGACTGGCAAGGCGCCTATCGCGAGGACGGCAGCTACCAGGGCGAATGGCAGGGTACGTATCGTGATGCCGACGGCCAGGTCTATGAAGGCGAATATTCCGGCACATTTATCGGTGACGGCAACATGTCTCCGCATTGGGGCTCCGGTTCGGAAAGACAGGCCGGATCCGACCATTATGTCCCTTACCCGGATGATCGTGGCTACGACCGACAGCGTTCGGAAGAACTGGCCTATCTCGAACGCTGCAAGAAAAGCAGCGGCATCGGCGGTGCCATCGTCGGTGGCGCCATTGGTGCTTTTGCCGGCAACCGGATCGCCGGCAGCGGCAACCGTCTCGCCGGGTCATTGATCGGCGGCGGAGTGGGTGCCGTCGCGGGCGCTGCTATCGATCAGGGAACCGATCGCTGCCGCAAACTGCTCAAGCAATATGGCTATGACGAGCAACAGACCAGCCAGCGCCGGGAATATCCGCGCGAATATCCGCAGGTCCAGCATCGCCGTCCGCAACCGCCACAAGGCCATCCCGCCTACCCCAGCGGCTGGAACGGATATTATAGCCCAAGCTATTATTATCCGCCGGCACAGCAGCCGATGATCACGACGATTGTCATCCAGTCCGCACCGGTCACGACCACAACGACGACGACCTATACCGAAGAAGAAGTGATCTATTCCAAGCCGCGGCAAAAGAAGCGCTGGAAACCGGCAGCGAAAAAAGTCTGGAAGCCGGCGCCGAAGGCCGTGCCGCTGAAAGGCTGCCAACAGGCACGCTGCATGTACGACTGATCCGCTGAACCAAATATAAAAAGCCTGCCAACCGCATAAGGTTGGCAGGCCTTTTTTGTGCCGATCTGATTATCGGTAGATCAGTTGGGACATTGCAGCTTGAGCAATGCAGCGGGATCAAATCTCTGCCATCCGTCCGGACCGAGCCGCTCGAGCGGACGGAAACGGACCTTATATTCCATTTGCGGCGAGCCATCGACCCAGTAACCGAGATAGACATAGGGCAATCCGGCGGTCTTGGCGCGCAGGATATGATCCATGATGATGTAATTGCCGAGACCGGCACGCTCGCCATGGTCTGCGTCGAAGAAGCTGTAGATCATCGACAGGCCATCGCCCTGCTGGTCGGTCAGGCAGGCTCCGACCAGGCGGCCCTTGCTGCCATCTTCGGTTGGTTCGCGATATTCGATCACGAAGCTTTTGACCGGCGATTGCTCGACCATGTCGGAATAATCCATCTCGTCCATTTCGGCCATGCCGCCGCCCGGATGGCGTTTGGCGAGATATTTCTGGAGCAGCTGGAACTGTTCGTCAGTCGCCCAGGGCTCGCAGGCTTCGACAACCAGATCGCGATTGCGCCGGATCAATTTTCTTTGCGTCGAGCTGGGGCGGAATTCGTCGGTCAGCACCCGAACCGAAACGCAGGCTTTGCAATCGAGACAACTGGGGCGATAAGCCACATTCTGGCTGCGACGGAATCCGATCCGGCCCAGTGCATCATTCAGTTCTTCGGTATGGGCTCCATTGAGCTCGGTAAAAACCTTGCGTTCACTTTTTCCGGGCAGATAGGGGCATGGGCTGGGATTTGTCACAAAGAATCGCGGGAAGCGAACGGGTGCAGTCACAAAGCCAGCCTTTTGTTACGTTCTAGAGAATCGACTAGGGCAATATGCAGCGCGCCAAACAAAATGAAAAGGCGATTTACCACATTCATTCATATTAATCGGGACCGGCCGGATTACAAAAAAACGGGGCGAGAATCGCCCCGTTTTCAGACTGATGTGTCACAGTTCAGGGGCTTGTCGGTTCATTATCATCGGCGATGATGATGATGCCGGCGATAACCGCCGCCGCCGCCAGAAGCGCGATCAATATGCCATTCCCGCCTTCCAGCTTTTGCAAAGATGCCGAATCGGCATTTGTTCGCTGAACAGCCGGTGCAACGCTGTTACTTGATTGGCCGACAACGGGTGACGCGACCAAGGTTACTGCTGCGAAGCTGGCAGCCAGTTTTCCGAATTTCATATATTTTCTCCAATCAGGTCTAGTCGAAAGATTAGAAGCTCAAAACTGAACTTCCATGCGCCCTGTTGAATTACGAAGGACTCCCTCTGGATATCACCCTTCGTACGCAGCAATTTATCCCAACTAGTGATTCGCCGCAACCTTGTCGCGAAATTGGTTCATCGCCTCGGCTAATTTACCGGCGAATGGGCAATATCAGTCAGTTCCGGACATAGGCAGGTTTACCGGCAATCCAGGTTTGCAATACCTGCAATTGCCGGATCTGCGCCGGCGTCGCCAACATGATATCCTGATCGATAATCAGGAAATCCGCCCTTTTCCCGGGCTCAAGCGTACCCAGGCGGTCTTCTGCAAATGCGGCAAAAGCCGCGCCATATGTATAGGCATACCAGGCCTGTTCGCGATTCAGCCGTTGCGCGGGCATCCATCCGCCGAAAGGCTGGCCGGCGGCATCTTCACGGGTCATCGCCCCGGCCAGACCCGCGAAGGGATTGGGGGACTCCACCGGAACATCGGTGCCGAACGCCAAAACCGCGCCGGAATCGCGCAAGGATTTCCAGGCATAGGCACCATTGAGCCGCCCGGGCCCGAGCCGGGCCTCCGCCATCAACCGGTCCGATGTCTGGTGTACCGGCTGCATCGAGGCAATCGTTCCGGTGGCGGCAAAGCGGCCGATATCAACCGGATCGATGATCTGCGCATGCTCCACCCGCCATCGACGGTCACCTTTATAAGTGGCTTGCAGTTCCTCTATCGCCGACAGGGTTTCGGCATTGGCCTTGTCGCCGATCGCATGGACTGCGGTCTGGAAACCGTCCATCGCCGCTCGGCTCATCTTGTTCTTCAGCTGCGCCGAGCTGAGCATCGCCAGCCCGCTTTCGCCCGGCTTGTCGGCATAAGGCTGCTTCAGCAGAGCGCCGCGCGATCCCAGCGCGCCATCGAGATATAATTTGACCCCTGCCAGTTTGAGATGGTCGTCATAAAGCCAGGGCGACGGTGCCGGTCCGGCAATCGCGATCATATCGTCAATACCGGAAGCATAAGAGATAATCCGGATTTTCAGCTGCCCCTTGTCCCCTGCCCGGCGAAAGCTTTGCCAGTCCTGCATGGTCGTGCCCATATCGGCGATCGACGTGACTCCGTTGGCCAGCAATATCTCCTGTGCCTTGGCCAGTGCCAGATCGCGCTCCACCGCTCGCGGCGTCGGGATAGCCTGATCGAACAGGCCCATCGCCGCATCGACAAAAATACCGGTCGGCTTGCCGCCGGCCTTTTCGATGGTGCCGCCGCTGGGCGATTTGGAAGCGTTGGAAACACCGGCGGCCTTCATCGCGGCGCCATTGACCCAGGCTGCGTGACCATCGACCCGCGACAGATATACCGGACGATCCGGAACCACTGCGTCCAGTTCTGCGGCGTTGGGAAAGCGCCCAAGCCCCCAGATTTCCTGGTTCCAGCCATTGCCTATGATCCATGGCCGGCCCGGATTATCCGCCGCATATCTGGCGATTTTCGCGAGCGCCTCGGCTAGCGTCTTGCTGTCGGACAAGTCCAGCGTCAGAGCGCCAAATCCCATGCCCATGACGTGGCCGTGGGCGTCGAAAAAGCCCGGGATCAGCGTCCGGCCCTTGCCGTCAAACTGGAAATCCACCTCGCGTGGCCGCTTGTCTTTCCGGTTCAGCAATTGCTTCACCCTGCCGTCATCATCGACATGCATGGCGACAAAGCGGACGACCTTGCCCTCGCTGTCGAGGGTGATGCCGTTTACATTTTCAATCAGGCTATCGGCTTGCGCAGCGCCGGGGGCAAGGAACAGGCCTGCCGCGAACGCGCCGAACAACCCGCCAATATTTTTCCGCAAACCGCCCATGATATTCGCCTTTGCTATTTTCTTTTCGGAAGGCGGGAGACCAATGAACTCGTGTCATTGCGTCCGCCGCCCGCGGCCTGCACTTCTGCGTAAAACTGGTCGACCAGAGCCGCCACCGGTATCGTCGCGCCGTTGGTCCGGGCTTCCTCGATCGCCAGCCCCAGATCCTTGCGCATCCAGTCGACAGCAAAACCGAAATCAAATTTGTCCTGAGACATGGTCGCCCAGCGATTGTCCATTTGCCAGCTTTGCGCAGCGCCGCCGGAAATGGCTTCGTAGACCTTGTCGAGATCCAGCTTGCTGGCCTGGGCAAAACGCAACGCCTCCGACAGACCTTCGAGCACGCCGGCGATCGCGATCTGGTTGCACATTTTGGTGGTCTGGCCAGCGCCGGTGCGCCCGACATGGACGATCCGCCCGGCATAGGCAGTCATGATAAGTTCAGCGGCCGCAAAGGCTTCTTCGCTGCCGCCGCACATGATCGACAATGTGCCTTTTTCCGCTCCGGCCTGACCGCCGGAAACCGGAGCGTCGACGACATGGATGCCGCGACCTTCCGCTTCTACCGACAATTGCCGGGCGATGCGGGCGGACACCGTAGTGTGATCGATGAACAGAGCGGCTGATGCCATGGTCGAAAAAGCGCCGTCGCGCCCCATGGTGACAGAGGCGAGATCATCATCATTGCCGACGCAGGTGATCACGATCTGCTTGCCGCGGGCAGCCTCGGCCGGGTTTTCGGCGATCGCGCCGCCATGTTCGGCAACCCATGCCTCCGCCTTCGCTCTGGTCCGGTTATAGACTGTGAGCTCGTGCCCTGCTGCGGCCAGATGCCCGGCCATGGGTCCGCCCATCACGCCGATCCCGATAAATGCAATTTTCGCCATAATATTCCCTAAGCTGTTGAACGGCCATAATCATTGTTTCCCTCCATGACCAGATGCGTTAGGGGCACAGACGATATGAATGATATGCAGACACCCGCCCTTCCTTCCTTCGACTTTGAGGATGTGAAAGCGGCGCACGCCCGGATCAAGAACCGGATCGTCCACACCCCGACGCTGAAAAGCATCACCCTTTCCGAACTGAGCGGCGCAGAGGTTTTTCTCAAATTCGAGAATCTGCAATTCACTGCCGCCTATAAGGAACGCGGCGCGCTGAACGCGCTGCTGCTGATGGACGAGAGCAAGCGCAAGGCCGGCGTAATCGCCGCCTCGGCTGGCAATCACGCCCAGGGTCTGGCCTATAATGCCAAGAACCTCGGCATCCCCGCCACGATCGTCATGCCGAGCACGACACCGATGGTGAAGGTCGAACAGACCCGCGGCCATGGCGCCGAGATCGTCATATTCGGCGGCAATTATGACGAAGCTTACGCTCATGCGATGGAACTCGCCGAGCAGCGCGGCCTCACCTATATCCATGCCTTTGACGACCCGCATGTCGCGGCCGGTCAGGGAACAGTGGCCATCGAGATGCTGGAAGCCATTCCCGATCTCGATCGTCTGATAATCCCGATCGGCGGCGGCGGATTATTTTCCGGCATGGCAACAGCAGCCAGCGCCATGAAACCGGACATCAAGATGACCGGCGTACAGGCGGCTCTCTACCCCAGCATGTACGGCAAACTGACCGGCAAAACCGTCACTGCTGGCGGTGATACGCTGGCCGAAGGCATTGCGGTACGCAATCCATCCGAATTTACCGCAGCGATCATCAAGAAATATGTCGACGAGATTTTGCTGGTCAGCGAAGCACAGCTCGAGGGCGCGGTCAGCCTGCTACTGCAGATCGAAAAAACCGTGGTCGAAGGCGCAGGCGCTGCCGGACTCGCCGCGTTGCTGAGCAACAAGGAAAAATTCAAGGGCGAAAAAGTCGGTCTGGTATTGTGCGGCGGCAATATCGATACCCGCCTGCTGGCGAACGTCCTCCTGCGCGATCTAGCCCGGTCCGGGCGTCTTGCCCGTCTCCGCCTGCATCTGCGCGACCAGCCCGGCGCGCTCTACAATGTCGTGAAGCAATTTGCCGAGCATGAAGTGAATATCATCGAGGTCTATCACCAGCGGGTGTTCACTAACCTCCCCGCAAAGGGCCTGATCACCGATATCGAATGTGAAGCCAAGGACCGGGAGCAGCTGGAAGGCCTCATCGCCGATCTCAACAAGGCCGGCTATGATGTCCGGCAGGTTGAACTGGCCGATTGAGCGACTGGGCCAATGTCGGCTTTGGGGGCGAAAAACGGTATCGGTGATATGTCGTCTTCATTTCCGCTACCGCCCCGGTGTCGGACATTTAGACGACCCACATCATGGTCTGAAAGCTGCCGTTTTTCCGAGGCTTAACCTTTTGGCTCAATGGGCTATGCGCACGAAAACCAACCAGACGTCAGGTTCTTTTCGCGGCTTTCAGTCCTTGGCCAATTGAACGTCTTGAACCGGCTAAGACTCTGGATATAATAACCTATCCCAAACGTGAGCGCTGCGTTAGTTGGCCGTCAGGAGAAGATACGTTGAGCCGGGTCACATCACTATCATTACTCACTTTGTTGCTGCTCGGATATAGCCCTGCCACTGGAGCAGAAGCCCCGGACCAGTGTGCTCGGCCGAAAGTGGAGAAGGTCGAAAGACCAAATGTAGTATGGCAGCCGGGTCCGGACGGCAATCAAGTGCCACTCTGGCCGAAAAACCTTGCCATTCAGGCGCCCGAAACCGACGGCAATCCGGAAATGGTTGGGAGCGGCTCGCCGCTAATCGCAGGACGCACTTGGAATTGGGCGACCTATGTCTCACGTCCGACGATGACCATCTATTCTCCGAAAGGCGAGAATAACGGCGCAGCGATGCTGGTCTTGCCGGGCGGAGGGTATGCGGCTGTCGCTATGGACCTTGAAGGAACAGAGATTTGTGAGTGGATCACAGAGCACGGAGTGACGTGTGTTGTATTGAAATACCGTACTCCACAAACATGGCGTCGAGGTAAAAACAATGTTCAGGTACCGCCGGAGGGTGATCTGCTTCCTCTGGAAGATGCTCAGCGTGCAATGGGTTTGTTGAGACACAGAGCCTCTTCTTACAACATCAGTCCCGAGAAGATCGGCGTGATCGGTTTTTCTTCCGGTGCCCACCTCGCCGCTGCGGTTAGTAACGCGGAAGAACGGACTTATGATCGTCTCGATGCGGCGGACGAACAGTCTTCGCAGCCCAACTTCGCGATCTTGATGTACCCGGGACGGTTTCTGCCAGAAAGTCGAACGAAGCCAGATTTGAAGCTTGCTCCATGGATGGAAATCAAGGCCAGCGCGCCACCCACGCTATTGATACACGCAATGAACGACTCCGTAAACGATGTCCGTCATTCTATGGCATACGCCTTGGCATTAGACGGTGTCGGCGTTCCGGTCGACATGCGCATCTTCGCTAAAGGCTGCCATGCGTTTGGGCTGCGCCCAACCTCTGATCCAGTCACAACCGAATGGCCCGGGCTCGCCATAGAGTGGCTGCGGAATATCAACATGTTGTAAATGCCGCGGCAATGTCCGTTTCCTTGGCTGCGGGGTTAATAATCTACCAGTTTGAAAACCACCCAATTGCCGCCATCCAACAAGACAACGGTCGCCGTCCACTTTCCGGATATCGCGGATTCCAATCTAAACCGGCGCAGTAACTCCGGCATCGCGCATGCCGCGCCAGACCTGCAGTGCCTGCACCGTTTCCGCCACGTCATGTACCCGAACGATTTGTGAACCTTGCTGGATCGCGTGATGGGCGAAGGCAATCGAACCACCGAGGCGCTGGTCAACCGGGGCTTCCTTCGACAAGGCGCCGATCATCCGCTTGCGACTGGCACCGATCAGCAATGGCTGGCCGAGCGCGTGGAACATCGCGATATTGTTCATCAAAGCAAGATTGTCGGTCAGCGACTTGCCAAAGCCGAGGCCCGGATCGATTATGATCTTGTCGCGCTCGAAGCCGGCAGCGACCACCTCGGTGACCCGCAGCTCCAGCCAGTCGAGCGTGTCGGTGACGATATTGCGGTAGCCGTCGCTCTTGTGCGGGTCCTTGCCGCTTGATGGCGCGTGCATGAGCACGACGGGAAGG
>JBALUX010000023.1:0-26695 GCA_036963725.1 Parasphingorhabdus sp.
CAATATCGGTATCGAAATCCGGTTCAACAGAGCCTTCGGATTATCGCGTCGCCAGCGCAGCAGCGGGCCGACCGCCATGACCGATACCAGAAGGAGAGCGAGCGGGCCGGTTGCGAGATTAAAATAGGGAGGACCGACCGATAATTTGTCGCCGGTCAATGCTTCGACCAGCAAAGGATAGAGCGTGCCGATAAACACCAGCGCCAATATCACGGACAGCAGCAGATTATTGGCAACCAGCGCGCCTTCCCGGCTGACCAGTTCAAACCGCTTGCCTTCCTTTACCGTGCCGACACGCAGCGCGAACAGGGCCATCGCTCCGCCAATATAAATGGCAAGCAAGGCCAGAATGAAGCTGCCTCGTTCGGGATCAACCGCAAAAGCATGCACGCTGGTCAATATGCCGGAGCGTACTAGGAAAGTCCCGATCATCGACATGGAGAATGCGACCACAGCCAGCATCAATGTCCATGCGCGCAAACTGTCGCGCGTCGCCAGCACGGTTACCGAATGGAGCAAGGCCGTCGCCGCAAGCCAGGGCATGAGCGAGGCATTTTCTACCGGATCCCAGAACCACCAGCCGCCCCAGCCCAGTTCATAATAAGCCCAGTAGCTGCCCGCTGTTATACCGAGTGTCAGGAATATCCAGGCGCCCAGCACCCATGGACGCATTGCCTTGGCGAAAGCCGCTCCGACATCGCGGGTAATCATCGCGCCGACCGCGAAGGAAAACGCTACAGAGAGTCCGACATAGCCGAAATAGAGCGTCGGCGGATGGAAGGCGAGACCGGGGTCCTGCAACAGCGGATTAAGCCCCTGCCCGTCGGCCGGTACCGGAAACATCCGCTCGAACGGATTGGAAGACACCAGCAGGAATGCGTAAAAGCCCAGGCTGATGAACGCCTGCGCCGCCAGCGTCGCCACCAGCGTTCTTTTTTTCAGCGACCGTTCGAACAGCGCGATAAAGGCGCCGGCCAGCCCCATGACCGTGACCCAGAGCAGCATCGATCCTTCATGATTGCCCCAGGTCCCGGCAAATTTGTAAAGCAGAGGCTTGACCGAAGCGCTGTTCATCACCACCAGCCGGACCGACATGTCGGAACGGAGAAAGAGCCAGATCAGCAAAAGAAAGGACAGGCTGACAAACAGGCCCTGCGCCACCGCAACCGGCCGGATCGCGGCATAATAGTCGTCCCGCTCCGCCCGCAGGCCAATGGCCCCGAGCGCAAATTGCAGCAACGCCAGCGCGGCCGCCAGCCAAAGCGCGATCAGGCCTGTTTCGGCGATCATTGGACCAGCGTCTCCGTTTTATGTTTGCCGGATGTCATATCAATGCCTTCCAGCTCGCGCGGAATGTAATTTTCATCATGTTTGGCGAGCAATGTCTCGGCGACAAACATGCCGTTGGCATCAAGCCGGCCATCGGCGACCACACCCGATCCTTCGACAAACAGATCCGGGGTGATCCCGGTATAGGTGACTTTTTGCCGGGCACTGGCGTCCTGAACGATAAACTCTACCGTGACACCATCGGCCGAGCGCTGGATCGATCCATTCTCGACCATGCCGCCCAAACGTATAGCCGCGCCGGCTTCCGGCTTCTGCTCGGCGATATCGGACGGCGTGTAGAAATAGCTCGCCTGATCCTGCAACGCATAAGCGGCGAGCAAGCCAGCACCGATCAGCGCGACCACCGCCAGCAGCACCAGTGTCAGTCTTTGATGCTTTGCTTTCATTTCCGCTTGCTCAACTTGTCTGCTTTCGCTTCCGCTTTGCGCATCGCCAAATAGCTATGCGCCACGACCAAGGCTGTGCCCAACAGCACAAACGCATAGGAAGCAATCACAAAGGGCAAATGATTCATTCTGCTGCCATCCTTTTCAGCCGCGCATCGACTTTGGTTTGCGCCAGACTGGCCCGCATCCGCATAAGCACAATCGCGCCGAACAAGAGAGAGAAACCTATCGCCGAAACCAATAGAGGCCATAAATAGAGCGCATCGATAGTGGATTTGCCCATGATGCTGATGCTCGTGCCCTGATGCTGGGTCTCCCACCATTCGACGGAAAAGCGAATGATCGGCAGATTGATGATACCGACAACACCAAAAATTGCGGCAATTCGGCTCTGGCCTTTGCTCTTGCTGGTCTCGCTGGCCAGCACGATATAGGCGAGATAGAGAAAAAACAGCACCAGCATAGAGGTCAGACGACCATCCCAGACCCACCAGGTGCCCCACGCCGGACGCCCCCAGATTGCGCCTGTGATGAGGCATAACAGAGTGAATAACGCCCCAGGCACCGCGATCGCGCGCGCCGCGTGCGAAGCGAGCGGATGCCGCCAGATCAGTTCGGAGATGCTGGCAATGGCAATGCCGGACCATCCTGCCATGCCGAGCCATGCCATCGGCACATGGACAAAGATGATCTTCACCGTATCGCCCTGCAATCGCTCGGCCGGCGTCGCCCACAGGCCCCAGATGCAGGCAATCAAGACCATGGCGATCCCGCCGAAAAGCAAAAACGGCGTCAGCGGCCTGGCAAGTGACAGGAAGCGGGTGGGATTGGCATATGCGTGCATGGGTAAAGCGATATTGCCTCGGTTACGGATGTTCAACATCAATCGCGGCTTTCGATGGCAGAAGCGCGGCAAGGCGACAAGCGTTTTTCCGAATTGCGATCTGCAACGGGGCTGCACGTCGACAAATGCCACTCTCGCTATGCGCTCTCCCTGTTCGCCTTGCCAGCAAGGGCTAGTGCACGGTGATCATTGTCAATTGTTCGGCATGGCGCAGCGCAGCAGCATAATCGGCTTCAAAATAGACGCCAGCCTCATTGTCATCCGGCAGGCCGATACGCTTGAGCATTTCCCGGGGCTGTGGCTGTACACCCGACAGGATGATCTTTGCGCCCGAGACACTGGCCTGCTCGATAAATTCTTCGATCATCGTCACCCCGCTGGCGTCGAGCATCGGCACCAGCCGCATCCGCAAGATGATGACCTTCGGCGTGCGCCCGATTCTGCGCATTGCATCGAGCAATTCGCCGGCCACACCGAAAAACACCGGTCCGTTGATCCGGAACACTTCGACGCCGCTCGGGAGATCGTCGCGCTGGCTCAGGTCATCGGCATCATCATCCGGATCCGGTCCATTGCCATTGTCCAGCTGCACCGTCTCGCTCATCCGCGCCATGAACAACAGCGAGGCCAAGGTGACCCCGACGCCGATCGCTACGGTCAGATCGACCAATACAGTCAGGCCAAAAGTCAGTAGCAAAACCGCACGATCGCTATTGGGCATGCGCAGCAAAGCAATAAACCGGTCGATCTCGCACATGCCCCAGGCGACAACAAACAGGATTGCAGCCAGCGCAGCCATCGGCACATAAGCCATCAAGCTGCTGCCGAACAAAATGAACAGAAGAATGAACAGCGCGTGCATCATCCCCGCTACCGGCGTTTTCGCGCCGGCCTTGATATTGGTCGCTGTCCGCGCGATCGCTCCGGTTGCCGGCAGTCCGCCAAACAGGACCGACCCGAGATTGGCGATGCCCTGCCCGATCAATTCCTGATTGGAGCGGTGGCGGGTGCCGGTCATCCCGTCCGCGACAACCGCCGACAGCAGCGCTTCGATCCCGGCAAGAAAGGCGATCGTGAAAGCCGAAGGCAGCAATTCCGCGACCCTTGCCCAGGTCACGACTGGCAGCGAAGGCATCGGCATCGTCGCCGGCATATCCGGAAAGCGCGTCCCGATCGTATCGACGGGAAGCTTGAGCAGCGCAACCACGATCGAGGCCAGCACGAGCGCAATCAGGAAACCGGGCAATTTGGGGGCGAACCTCTTGAGCGCGATAATCACGAAGAAAGCACCGAGACCGACCAGCAGTGTCGCCACATGCACCGTCGACATGGCGCCGAAATAGGCCTGCCATTTCGGCAGAAATTCCGACGGAACATTATCGAGCGACAGGCCCAGAAAATCCTTCACCTGGCTGGAGGCAATGATCACCGCGATCCCGGCGGTAAAACCGGTCACCACCGGATGCGGGATGAACTTGATCAGCCGCCCGATCTTGAACGCCCCGGCGGCGATCAGGATCAGCCCCGCCATGAATGTCGCGATCAGCAGGCCGTCATAGCCATGCTGGGCAATGACATTGAACACGACCACGACAAAAGCGCCCGTCGGTCCGCCAACCTGAACCCGGGAACCGCCGAGGAAGGAAATCAGAAAGCCAGCGATGACTGCCGTAATCAGCCCCTTGTCCGGCGACGCCCCACTGGCAATGGCCAAAGCCATGGATAAAGGCAGAGCAACGATGGCAACGGTCAGTCCGGCCACTGCATCCGCCTTGAACAGGCTCGGATTGTAGCCTTCGCGCATCGTCGTGATGATTTTGGGGGTAAAGCTCTGCATCGGAGGCCCCTCTATTCCGCGTCCGCGTCCGACCCTGCCTGGTCGAACAGTATCGAACCCACCGCATTGGCCGCCTTGCCATCCATGGTCTCGCGCAGCCGCACACCGCGACCGATACCGATACTCGACGCATTTTCGCCAATCAGTTCAATCCCGCCATTCTCAAGCGCCCCGATAACCTTGACCAAAGTGTCGACAACACCGCGAACCTGCCCGCCCGACGCTTCCATGCGCTGGATCGTGGGCAGCGACAGCCCGGCCAGTTCTGCCAATTGTCGCTGATCGATACCCAGCAAGGCGCGCGACGCCCGCATTTGTTGCGACGTGATCATTAATCTGTCCTTTATGATATATAATACATCAAATATCAGTATTAACAATTTATTCTGATAGTGTATAGAGGCTATTCGTTGATGACGGTATATCGGGACCGGCGATCCTGACAGGAACATAAACCAGACCAATTTCACCGCAATGATGGTGCCTGTCATATGACCGGCCCGTTCATCGCCCTCACGGATGCCAGCGGAATATTCCGCAGCTACCGCCAACCAGAGGCTGCCATAAAGACAGCCGGAATTTCCAAAGAAGATTGGACAGGAAAATATTAATGGCCGGATTTGAAACTTTGCTCGACAGAATCGTTGATGACATGAGTAGCAGCGATGGAGCAGACGATAATATGACGGAGAAACGCATTACCCCCGGTCTGCCGAAAACGGCGTTGGAGGCCTGCACCCGTGGCCTGCTGGGCCGCTGTCCGAGTTGCGGCGAAGCCAAGATGTTCCCGCGTCTGCTCAAACCGATCGAACATTGCCCGACATGTGGCCAGGACTGGACAGCGCAACAGGCCGATGATTTTCCAGCCTATGTCGCGATCATCGTGACCGGGCATATATTGGCCCCGGTCATAATCTACATGATCAACGAAACCGGCTTTTCCATGTGGACCAATCTCGCGATCATTATAATCCTCGCGCTCGTTCTGATTGCCGCCTTGCTGCAACCGGCCAAGGGCGCGATCATCGCCCTGCAATGGTGGATGGGGCTGAACGGATTTGATAAGCCCGCGCGGCCGGCTGCGCCCATCGTCCCCGATAATGGCGGGGATCTCTGACGGGGGAATTCTGGTCTGGAAACGAGATCCCCTGCGACATGATTCTGGTGTTTCCGTGCGTGTCACGAAACCGTCAATAAAGATTCACCCAGGAGTCTTCGAAACGGTCATTTCCCTTCACAATTAGCGCCTAGAGGCCCGGTACATCAGATTTACCGGAGGGCATCATGGCCAGAATATCTAAGTTTCGCAAAGAGTTACTAATCGGATCGGCGGGCATCTTGCTGACTCTGCCGGGCGTTGCATGGGCCGGTACGGTCAGCGGCGTGGTCAGCGATCCCAGCGACACCAGAGGATTGCAGTCCGCCCAGGTCCGCATCGTCGAACTGGACCGGGTGGTCACAACCGAACGCGATGGCAGCTATCGTTTCCCGGATGTCCCGGCCGGCACCTATACGCTGGAAACCCGCTATATCGGCGCAGACACCAATCAGACCAGCATAACCACCAGCGACTCCGGCCCGACGGTTGCCAATATCCTGCTGCAAAGCGGCGCCGGCACCGAAATTCTAGTCATCGGCCAGAGCGCCAATCAGGCCAGCTCGCTATCGCGCAAGCGCGAAGCGGATGGCGTCTCGTCTGTCCTGACCCGCGATTCCATCGGCCAGTTCCCCGATCAGAATGTCGCCGAATCGCTGCGGCGCGTGCCAGGGGTCAATATCCTCAACGACCAGGGCGAAGGCCGCTTTGTTTCGGTCCGCGGCCTCGACCCCAATCTCAACGCATCCTCGCTCAACGGCGTGCGCATCCCCTCACCCGAAAGCGATGTCCGCTCGGTGGCGCTGGATGTCATTTCCAGCGACCTTATCGAATCGATCGAGATCAAGAAATCGCTGACGCCCGATATGGACGGCGATACGATCGGCGCCTCGATCGAGATCAAGACGGTCAGCGCCTTTGACCGCAAGAAAGACCTGCTGACCGGCAAGATCGAAGGCAGCTACAATGATTATGCCGGACATGTCTCGCCAAAGGGCAGCATCGATTTCTCGACCCGTCTGACCGACAATATCGGCGTCGCGGGCGGCCTGTCTTACTATAAGCGCAAGTTCGAGACCGACAATATCGAGGCCGAAGGCTGGGATATCAACGACGATGGTGTCGTCTATGCCGACGAAGTCCAGTACCGCGACTATGACGTCGAACGCGAGCGGATCAGCGCTTCGCTGTCCTTCGATTTCCGCGCCAGCGACAGCACCGAACTCTACGTGCGCGGCATTTACAGCCAGTTTGACGATCAGGAATTTCGCGGACGCACGACCTTCAAGCTCGACGAGGAAGCCAGCAGCGGCGACGCTAACAGCGCCCTGTTCGACGACGCGGATGGTGAAATAGAGATCGAGCGGGACATGAAGGACCGGTTCGAAAGCCAGAAAATCCGCTCCGTGGTTCTCGGCGGCAAAACCGAAACCGGCCCGTGGAAGGTCGAATATTCGGGCAGCTGGTCCAAGTCGAGCGAGAATGAAAATGGTTCGGTCGATCCCACGACCTTTTCCAACAAGTTCGAGGATGACGGAGTCAGCGTCCTGTTCGATTATACGGACGGTCGCATCCCGACTTACAGCTACGCTTCCGGTTCCGCCCTGGCGAACGATCCCGGTCTCTATGAACTGGAAGATGTCGAAATGACCGCTTTGTCGGCGGCAGAGGATGAAGAATTTTCCGCAAGGCTGGACGTGTCCCGCCTGTTCGCAATGGGCAGCGGCGATTTCACCGTACAGGCTGGCTTCAAGGGCCGCTGGCGGGAGAAAAGCTATGACAATGATGTGGAGTTCTACGAGGACAGCACCGGCAATTACACGCTTGCCGATGTGCTGGGCACGCAGACCTATCGCATCACCGACCTCGGACCGGTTGCCAGCCACACCGGCCCCACGGAATATTTCCGGGCCAATTTCGGCGATTTCGAACTGCAGGAAATCGACGGCCAGTTTGATTCGGCTGTCTCCGACTATGTGAACCAGGAAGATATTTACGCCGGTTATCTGCTCGGCCGCTGGGATAGCGAAAAACTGCGCGTCATCGGCGGGGTGCGCTTCGAACGCACGGAAAATGTCATTTCCGCGAACACGGTCACTCTGGTCGAGGAAGATGCGACCTTCGGCGGCGTGACCTTTGCCGAGGACACCGTGGTGGTCGCGCCCAACAGCTTCTCGCGCAGCTATGACGATTGGTTGCCGAGCCTCAATATCCGCTTCGAACCGCAGCGCAATCTGGTATTCCGGGCTGCCGGCTATCGCAGCGTCGTGAGACCCAATCTGTCCGATCTTGCCCCCCGCTTCGCGGTCGAGCAAAATGACGACAACGAACGTGAAGGCGAATTCGGCAATCCGGACTTGCTGCCTTACGAGGCCTGGAATTTCGATGCTGCTGCCGAATTTTACTTCAGTTCGAACGGCGCGCTCACGGCCAATCTCTTTTACAAGGATATCAAGAATTTCATCGTCGACTCACTCGAAGAAAACGGCACCCGCTTCGGCATCGACTTTGACGAGGCAACCATCCCGATCAACGGCAGCAGCGCCGAAGTCTTCGGTATCGAACTGGGCTTTGCGCAAGCGCTCAATTTCCTGCCCGATCCGCTCGACGGCTTTCTCGTCAACTTCAACTATACCTATACCGACGCCACCGGCACTGTGCCGACCGATGGCGACGTCACCGATCTGCGCAGCATCACTCTGCCGAGCAGTTCCAAGCATACGTTCAACGCGGTACTGGGTTACGAGAAAGGCCCGTTCGACTTCCGTCTCGCGGGCACCTATCGGGACCGCTACCTCGACGAGCTCGGCGCGGAGGCCAGCGAAGACCGCTATGTCGACAATCATTTCCAGCTCGACGCCAGCGTGAAGTTCAAGCTGAACAAGAATATCCGGTTGTTCGCCGAATGGATCAACATCAACAACGCCAAATATTTCGCCTATCAGAATTTTGAATCGACCCAGAGACTGCTGCAATATGAAGAATATGGCTCGACCTTCAAATTTGGCGCAAAGATAACAATGTGATGAAAAATATACTTTCCCCTCTCCTGCTCGGCAGCCTCGCTCTGTCCGGTTGCGCAACCCCTTCCGGTACGGTGTCTTCTGCGCCGACCCTTGAACTGACGGCCGACGCGGAAACCGTTCCGGTCGGCACGGTCAACCGCGACGCGGCGGATGATCCGGCGATCTGGCGCAATGCCGGGGATCCTGCAGAAAGCCTGGTCATCGGGACCGATAAGCGCGCCGGTCTCTATGTCTACGGTCTGGATGGCAGCAAGAAATCCTTCCTGCCGGAAGGCGAGCTCAACAATGTCGATCTGCGCGAAGTCATGATCGGTGGCGAGAAGACCGTGCTGGTCGGCGCGAGCATCCGCAACGACCGCGCCAATGCGCATATCGGGCTTTACCGGCTCGACCCCGAATCCGCGGAACTGGCTTTGCTGGGGAAATATCCGGCCGGTTCCGGCGAAGCTTATGGTTTCTGCTTCGGTCAGGACAGCGGCGGCGAGACCTTCGCCTATATGATCGAGAAAAGCGGCTTTGTCCGCGAGATCACCCTGTCCTTTGACGATGGCACGCCGAACGCCCGCATGACGCGCGAATATAAGCTGGCGACCCAGCCTGAAGGCTGCGTCGTCGATGACCGCACAGGACGGCTCTATGTCGGCGAGGAAAATAGCGGCATCTGGCTGTTCGATCTGAACGCCGACGATTTCGAGCCGCAGCGCTTTGCCAATATCAATGGCAAGGAACTGGTGGCCGATGTCGAAGGACTGGCGCTCGCGCCTACCGGAGAAACCGGCGGCTATCTGGTCGCCTCCAGCCAGGGCGACAATGCCTATGTGCTCTATGACCTGACCACAGGCGCCTATGTGAACCGCTTCCGGCTGGTCGATGGCACCATAGATGGCACGTCGGAAACAGACGGGATCGAAGTCATATTGGGCGACTTTGGGCCGGCCTATCCCGAAGGGCTGATGGTGATGCAGGATGGCGCAAATGAAGGCGCCACGCAGAATTTCAAGCTGGTCAGCTGGTCGAAGATCAAGGCTGCCGTCGCGCCATAATATTGACGAATGAAACGGAAGGGAGCGCATCTGAGGCCTCTCTTCCGTCTCGCGTCAAAACTGCTTTCCTACAGCCGACCCGATGCTTTATCTTCCGGCCTGTCCTTCGCCATGCGCGGGACAGGTTGTTTGATATTTGAACGGAAGGAGGATGCTCACACGACCTTTGAAACCCCGCGCACCGGGGCGGAAAATCCAAAGGTTACACTAGACGCCGGCATGGCGGCCAGAAAATGGCAGAAACCTGAGCCTTTCAGGCAAAGGTCACAGAAAACAAAACAATTTATCTGTGTAAAGTTCGGTCTGAGCCTAGCCCCGGCCGATCAACGCCATTGCCATATTGTCGGCGACATCGGAATCCGGAAGTTTTTGCGCCGCGCTCTGTTCCCAGATCTCGGTCAGCCGCTGTGGAATCATCGCGACCCGGCGATTGACTTCCTTGACGTCGCCATCGCCGAGATATTCCAGGCCGACGCTGATGATGCCACCGGAGTTGATCACATAATCCGGCGCAAACAGGATGTTACGGTCGAAGATTCGCTGCCCGTCTTCAGGAGTCGCCAACTGGTTATTGGCGCCACCGGCAACGATCGGAACATTGAGATGGGCGATAGAAACTTTGTCCAGTATCGCGCCCAAGGCATTGGGACTGAACACATCCGCTTCGATCCGCATGACCTCGTCGAGGCCGACGACGGTCGCGCCGATTTCCTTTGCCAGCGCTGCTGCATGGTCCTTGTTGATATCGGCGATGCTCAACTTCGCACCGTCCTTCGCCAGCAAACGGGCAAGACCGCCGCCAACGCTGCCTACGCCCTGGATCGCCACATGGACGCCGTCCATAGTGTCGCGTCCAAGTTTGTGCGCTACAGCGGCCTTCACGCCGAGATAGACGCCCATGGCGGTAAAGGGGCCGGGATCGCCACCGGCTTCGCCGCTGTTGCTGACCGGCAGGCCGGAGACATATTTGGTCTCCTTGGTCAGCGCGACCATATCCGCTGCGGTGATACCGACATCTTCCGCAGTCACATATTGGCCGCCGAGCGACTCGACCATCCGGCCGAAAGCAGCGAGCATTTCCGGTGTCTTGGTGCGGTTGCGGTCGGCGAGAATCACGGCCTTGCCGCCGCCCAGTGGCAGACCGGCCATGGCGTTCTTGAAGCTCATGCCGCGCGACAGACGCAGCGCGTCGGTCACCGCGGTTTCGCGATTCTCGTAATGCCAGAAACGGGTACCGCCGGCACCGGGCCCGAGATGGGTGCTGTGCAGAGCAATAATCGCGCTGAGGCCGCTGTCGGCATCATGAAAAAAATGAACCGCTTCATGGTCGTCAAAATCCGGCAAATCCCACATAACGCTCATGGCGGTTGTCCCTAGCAAACTGGAGTAATTAAATATCTCATAGCTGTAATTTAATTACAAATAAAGAGAGACTTTGCAGCACGGCCAAGTGGTGATGGCCTTATGCTTCTAAGGGGAAAATGGGGCGATCGAGGGGTCTTGAACCCCCGACCTCCGGTACCACAAACCGGCGCTCTAACCAACTGAGCTACGATCGCCACAAGCCGCGCACTATATAGCCGCATTGCGATGGGGTCCATAGGGATAGCCGGTAGCCATCGTCAAGCATTTAGCGGGTGATTTGGGAATTAAAACGCATCGCCGCGCTGGCGATGGACAAGCCGGGCCGGTTGCCGCGCCGCATCGATCAACGCCCGCTCCTCGACCAGCGCACTTTGCATCTCGACCGCCAGGTCGACGCGGAACCAGCGGGTGGTCAGCTTGACCTGGCTCTGGACTTCGGACTCGGCACCGAGACTAGCCGGATAGGATTGGGCCCAGAAATCGTTGAGACTCGCATATCCCAGTTCCGGCCGCCGCCCGAGAAACTGGCGGGCGGGTGTCAGGTCGGACGGCAGCGCGCCAAGCATGGCGAGCAAGATCGCCTGCTCGGGCCGCAGCGTGTTGATATTGATCGGCGACAGATCGGTGGTCGGCAAGGCGCATAGCCATGGCGCCAGGCGGACGTACACATCATCGGTCACGCCCTTGATCGTGCGCAATTCGCTGACATCGACGATTAGTGCATTGGCCGTGCGATAGGGACTTTCCTGCTGCAGATAATATTGATCCTCTGCTCCCCGGGGCGCCGCCACCATATCGCTATCGATCCAGTCCGCGACCGATTCCGCGATATCCATGGCATCTCCATCCAATATGCCCAGCATGACCATCAGCCGCGAAAATTGCGCCATACCTTCCGGCCTTGCCGACAGCAAATCCTGCTGCTGCGTGACGAGGCTGTTGATATTGAAGCAATTGCCGCCGTCGGCCAGCGTTGCAGTGATCATCCCGCCGGGCACCGGAAAGCTCTGCTCCTTGCCGTTCCAGCCGCCAGCATTGATCGTCCGGCCCGGCGAGATTGAGACAATCTCCTCGGCAGACCGCATCCCGATCGATTCCGCCGCGATCAGATAGGCCTTGGCCTGAGACAATTCCCGCGCGTTGGAGGCTAGCTTGGTCGCGCCAGCCAACCGGTCAATGCCGTGCGCCGCCAGGATCGCGATCACCGCGACCAGCAACAACACCGTCAACAGCGCCGCGCCGCGTTCCTTCCCGGTCCCTATCTCCCGAAATTCGCTCACAAATAGCCCGTCCCGACCAGAAACAAATGCCGATATCGCCGCCCTTGCTGGTCAAACTGGATCTCGATCGCTCGCGGCAAATCTGCCAGTCGCTCGGTTTCCCAGCGGCCGGACCACAGCCCGCGCTTGTCACGAAAGCGAACCTCGAGTGTGTCGAGGTTCGAGATCAATACGGCTGGCTCATCGATCGTGCCGCCATCGGTCATCCGGTATCGCCACCGCTCCAGATTGCCGTCCGCCAGCCGATATTCGACCCGCTCCAGATTGGATCGTGCCTGGCCGTTGATATTGCTCTGGCCACCCCGGGTGAATTTCAGGAAGGCCGCCTCCGGTCCACCGGTCTCGCTGGCAAAGGCCGGCATCCGGTCGCCGCGATCATCGCGATAGGTCCGCGGCAAAGCCTGACTGAGATCCGCCTCCATCAATGAAACGAAGCGCTGCATCTCCGCCATCTGGCCCAGATTCTCTGCGGTTATCTCGTCGCTGTCGACAGCCGACCGGAGCATGATCACCCCCGCCACCGACAGCATCGCGAAAATGAACAGCGCGACCATCATCTCGACCAGAGTGAAGCCGTTGCGATTGCGGGATTTGGCGGGAATATTGTCCATCGTCCTCGCTTATATTCAGATTGGCCCGAGCCGCAAACAGCGGTTGCGATCAACGGGGATTCATTTATCGTGAGACAGGGTAGTTAGGCACAATTTTGGACGGTGATATGACAGAGGCCAATAATACATCGGCTGACTATCTTGTCGCATTGGGGAAGGTGCAGCGTTTTCCGCGCAAGGAAATAGAATTGTGCATCGTCAGAAATTTCCTCAGTCCTGACGAATGCAGCAAATTGGTCGCGCTTATCGACGACCAGCGGCGTCCTTCTACCATTGCAGATCCGAACGGTGACGATTATTTCCGCACCAGCGAAACCTGCGATCTCGACCATGAAGATTCCTTCGTCGCCGAGATTGACGCCAAGATCTGCGCTTTCGCCAATATCGACAAGCAATTTGGCGAACCGCTGCAGGGCCAGCGCTATGCCGTGGGTCAGGAATTCAAGGCACACACAGATTTTTTCGATCCCGCAGGTCAGGATTTCCGAAAATATTGCTCGATCTCCGGTCAGCGCACCTGGACATTCATGCTCTATCTCAACGAACCCGACGCCGGCGGAGCCACCCGCTTCACCCAGTTCAAGAAGAGCTTTACCCCCGAAACCGGAACATTGCTGTGCTGGAATAACCGGAATATCGATGGTAGCGTCAACAACTGGACTTTGCACCACGGGATGAAAGTCCGGCGCGGCACAAAATATGTGATCACCAAATGGTATCGCGAGAAACCCTGGCCATGGAACGGGTAAACCTATTGCCTCGAAGACAATGAAACTCACTAGCTACCGTCCCGGCCCGGGCATGATGGTCTCCGCAGCCTTCATCGGTCCCGGGACGGTGACTGCCTGCACATTGGCGGGTGCTAATTTCGGCTTCGCGCTGCTCTGGGCTCTGGTATTCGCCACGATCACGACGATCATCCTCCAGTCCTTCGCCGTCCGTATTGCGCTAGTGACGCAATTAGGACTGGCTGAAGCCATGCTCAAATCCGTTACGTCGCCATTCGTTCGCGCGCTGGCGGCGTTGTTGCTGATTTCTGCACTCGTGCTGGGCAACGCAGCTTATGAAGCCGGAAACATGTCCGGAGCAGCGCTGGGTCTGGAAGCCATCAACGGCGGTTCACTGCCGTTTGGCATGGCGCCGGTCATCATCACCATTGCCCTGCTCGCGTCCGCCATGCTGATATTCTCGAAACCGAGATGGGTGGAAAATGTCCTGATCGCGCTGGTGCTGTTGATGAGCGCTGCCTTCATCCTGACCTTTCTGCTCATCAGGCCCGACCTGGGAGCCTTGCTGCAAGGTTTAGTGCCTTCAATCCCCGATGGCGGCCTGATGACCGCCATCGCTCTGATTGGCACCACGATCGTGCCCTATAACCTGTTCCTGCACGCCGCGAGCGTGCGCGAGCGCTGGGACAAAGAACAACTGCCCGAAGCGCAGCTGGATACCACGATTTCCATCGGAATCGGCGGGCTGGTGTCGATGACGATAATGGCAACCGCCGCAGCCAGCCTGTTCGGCAGCGGCAGGACGATAGAAAATGCGGTCGACATGGCCCAGCAGCTCACGCCCCTGTTCGGCAGCATGGCAACCGTCACGCTGGGCGCGGGACTATTTGCAGCGGGCCTGACCTCCGCCATCACCGCGCCACTGGCCACCGGCTATATCGTGCAGGAAATTTTCAAATCTTCCAACTCGCGCAGACCGTTCCAGATCGGCGCGCTGATTGTCATCCTGACGGGAACATTTGCAGCGCTGCTAGGCTATCGTCCGGTTGAGCTGATTTTCGTTGCCCAGATCGCAAACGGACTGCTGCTCCCGATCATTGCTATTTTCCTGCTCCGGCTGGCCAATAACAAACAGCTGCTGGGAGAACATGCAAATGGTCTCAAGGCCAATATCCTCGGAGTCGCCATATTGCTGATTACGACTGCCTTGGGCTTCCGGTTGATTGCCCGCGCTCTGGGTTTCTGGCCATGACCTTGACAATCGACCTGAATGCCGATCTCGGCGAGGACGAGAGCCCTGCGGGTATCGCCCGCGATATCGCGATCATGGACATCGTTTCCAGCTGCAACATCGCCACCGGCGGCCATGCCGGCTCGCCAGAAAGCATGCGAACGATGCTGGCGGCAGCGAAGGCCAACGCTATCGCGCCTGGCGCCCATCCCTCTTACCCGGACCGGGCGGGTTTCGGCAGAACATCCATGGATATCCCGCTGGCAGATCTGCAAATCAGTCTAACGGAGCAATTGCGTCTGGTCGCGGCGATAGCGACGGATGTCGGCGTCTCCCTGACCCACCTCAAGCCGCACGGCGCCCTTTACAACGATGCCCAGGATGATCCGGAGCTTTCCAGCCTGCTGGTCGACATTGCGACACAGTCAAAACTCCCTCTGGTGGGCATGACCGGCTCGCTCATCCAGCAAAAGGCGTCTGAGAGAAAAATTGCCTTTGTCGCCGAAGCCTTCATCGACCGGCGATATACCGCCAAGGGCAGACTGGTTCCACGCAGTGAAGCGGGCGCCGTGATCGCAGATGAAGACGATCGGATTCAACAGGGCC
Organism: Parasphingorhabdus sp.; assembly: GCA_036963725.1. Lineage (GTDB taxonomy): Bacteria > Pseudomonadota > Alphaproteobacteria > Sphingomonadales > Sphingomonadaceae > Parasphingorhabdus. The sequence continues at coordinate 15,404 of JBALUX010000023.1, forward strand.
TCTATCTGGCAAGAGGCACCGCCCTGACCACCCAGAACGGAACGCCGTTGACAGTCGAAGCACAGAGCCTTTGCCTCCATTCGGATAGCGAGGGTGCGCTGGAAACCGCGAGAAAGATGCGCATGGAACTGGAGCAGGCGGGGATTTCGATCCGGCCGGTCAGGTCATGAAAGGCCAGGCGCCCCCAATCCACATTTGCGATGACTGGATCAGCGTCCAATTACCGGATTGGGAAATGATTCTGGCTGCTCATAATGCTTTATCGGTGGACGCTCGTTGGACAGAAATTGTCCCCGGCATCGACAGCCTTGCGGTGCAGTTCGACCCTGCCCTTATCTCGCCTGATGAAGCCGCCCAGATGCTGTCGGCTCAGATGGGCAATCTGACATCCATAACCAGCACGGCAAAATCCACAGTGGCAATTCCTGTCTGTTATGACGCAGCATTCGCTCCGGATAGTGGTTATGTCGCCAAAAAACTGGGAATCGCGGTGGCGGCATTGCCTTCGTGGCACGCAGCACAAATACAACGGGTAGCCATGCTGGGCTTCATGCCTGGCTTTGCCTATCTGGAAAGCATGGAGGGATGTTCCGATATCGGTCGGCTCGCCAATCCAAGACAATCGGTCGCGGCGGGCTCCATCGGTATCATTGGCCAACAAAGCTGTATCTACTCCGTTGACAGCCCCGGCGGATGGCCGATTATCGGTCGCACACCGCTACAGCTGTTCGATCCGGCCAAAGACCAGCCAGCATTGCTATCAGCCGGGGATATTGTGCGCTTCGAGTCCATTTCGAAGAACGCTTTCGACAACTGGCCACAGGGCGCGGAAGAATGAGCATCACCGTCCTGAAAGCCGGACTGCAAACGACTTTGCAGGGCGCACCCTTCACCGGGAATCGACATCTGGGCATGCCCGCTGCGGGTGCCGCGGATTGCCTTTCGCTGGCACTGGCAAATTTCCTGGTCGGCAAATTTTTTGAGGCAATCGCAATCGAAATCGCGCTCACCGATGCTGTTTTCGAGATCAATGAGCCGTGCTCCATCGCTGTCGTCGGTGCGGCGCAATATGTCCGGATCAATGGTCACGCACATCCCCAGCATCAGACGCTCAAGATCATGGCAGGAGACAAGGTCGATATCGGCCCGAGCCGCCCGGGATGCCGGACCTATCTGGCGATATCAGCAGAAATTCATGCTGACCGGTTGCTTGGCAGCCAGTCAACCTATCTCGCGGCAGGTCTGGGCGGCTTTCATGGTCGGGCGCTCAGGAAGAATGATGTCATAGCCTTCACGCAGAATTCGCCAGTCACAGATCGGGACCGAACCACACCGGACGATCTCAGGCCGCATTATAGCGACGACCATGTGCTGCGTATTACTGCGGGTCCTGAGGCGGTCCAACCCGACAAGAGCATGCTGAACAATTTGTGCCAATCTCCCTATGCCGTCGGCGCACGCGCCAACAGAATGGGTATGGCCCTGGAAGGCAAACCTTTAACCGTTCGCGACTCGTCGAATATGCCCAGTGCTGCGGTATTCCCCGGAACAATCCAGTTGCCACCTAGCGGACAACCCTATCTGCTCGGGCCGGACGCACAGACAACCGGAGGCTATCCCCGGATTGCGCAGGTCATCAAGGCCGACCGTCATCTGATCGGACAGCTGGGTTCGGGTTCGCGGATTCAGTTTGTGCAGACCACGGCAGAACGGGCCACAGAAATATATCGGGAAAAGCTTTCCCTGCTATCTTCCTGGCTGGGCCAAATCAAATTGTGGTAATCTATCGAGGCTATCCAATAGCCTCGATAAAGATCAGCTCTTTTTGAGCGACAAACCACCAAAGCGCTTGTTGAAGCGAGCCACCTGGCCACCTTGATCGAGCAGGCGCTGATTGCCGCCGGTCCATGCAGGGTGCGAGGAAGGATCAATATCCAGCTGCAGCGTATCGCCTTCTTTGCCCCATGTTGAACGGGTTTCAAAAGTCGTGCCATCGGTCATCTGAACAGTGATCATGTGATAGTCTGGATGCGTATCGGATTTCATTTTCGGCTCCTAAACAGGCTGGTTACCGACCAGACCCAAAGCGAATAAATTTAACGGAAGCGGCGCATTAACCGCCGAATGACAAAAGGGCAAGATTCTTTTGAAAAAGCCTATGCTGCGGGAGGGTCAGCTATCATCGCGGTAAAGCTCGCTTCTGCAGCCAGCTTGTCGCCAATCATCGCCCGTCCGGAAAATTTGCAGACACGCGCGCGCTTCTGCTCGAATTTCACGTTCAAGGACAGCAGGCAGCCCGGTTCCACAGGCTGACGGAATTTCGCGCCGTCAATGGCCATGAAATAGACCAGCTTGCCCGACCCGACCATGTCAAAGCTTTCCATGGCAAGAACGCCGGCTGCCTGAGCCAGCGCCTCGACAATCATCACTCCAGGCATGATCGGTCGACCAGGGAAATGGCCCTGGAAAAAGCCTTCGTTCATCGTGACAGCCTTGATCGCCCGAATGGATTCGTCTTTCACGAGCTCTTCCACCCGGTCAACCAGAAGCATGGGATAGCGATGCGGCAGCACCGCCATCACCCTGGTTACATCATAATCGAGAAGCTCCGTCATCAGCGATCAACTAGCGACTGGCTGGCTGAGCAGCAGGCGGTTGTTGTTGTTGCTGAGCCTGAGCCGCCTGGTTACGGGCGCTGGCTACCAGCAGTTGCTGCAGTTGCTGATGAAGCGCAACGGTATTGCGCTGCGGTTGCCAATCTGCACCGGGCGTCGTGCTGACGGTCGGAATTCTTGCGTCCAAAGCCGCGGTGATGGCATCGGTTACGTCAACCTGGGAAGGAGCATAGAGAAATACTTCTGGATCCAGAATAACGCTGATTTTCTTGTCCGCGACCACTTTCTGCTGGGCATTGCCATATTCAGAAAAAATGCTCTCTACCGCAAACATCTGGGCTTTGATTGCCGGAGTTTGCAATTTCTGGATCTCATTTTCTTCTGTCTGGATGGTCTGCAAAACGGGGTTTTTCGCCTTTACCGCAGCATCAAGCTCTTCCTGCGTCAATTGCTTGTCGTTGTTCGTATCCAGCTGCGCACGCAAACCGTTCAGGGTTTTGTTACGGGCGTCGATCTGGTCGAAATAGGACTTATATTGCGTCCCGATTTGCGAATAGGCAGCCGAGAAAGCTTTTGTCTTGGCAATGGCGACCGTGGGGTTCGCCGTAGCGATGCCGGAAACCTGAGCGTTTGCGACCGAACCAAAAGCCAGTGGCGCAGCAGTTACAGTGAGAACGGTGAGTGCAGTTTTGAAAAAACGTGTCATCAGAATTGTGTTCCTACGTTGAAAGTGAATAATTTGGTATCATCGCCCGGCTCTTTCAACAGAGCCTTGGCTATATCGATCCTGAATGGACCAAATGGTGAATTCCAGTTCACACCAAAGCCTACGGACAAGCGTGGACTTATCGTATCACCAAAGAAACGTTCGGTGAAGCTGGTAGCGATCGGATTGGCGATACCGTTAGTCGTTGCGTCGAACGTGGTTACCGCCGCCCCGGTGGCATCGGTGGTAAGGTAAAGCGGCGCGGCAGCTCCCGTGGGTGACGCATTACCCTGACTGTCGAGAGTGCTGAATGACTGGGTCTGAGCGTCTGTCAGCAGCAAAGGCTGGGTCACATTGAAGACCGCACCGACATCAACAAAGATCGACGGCCGCAAGCCAAGTTCACTGGCACCGGAACCGAGCGGAATTTCCAATTCTGCACGCCCCAGATAATAAGCGCGACCACCGATCGCATCATCGGTCTGGCGTCCGTTAGAGACTTGTACAATTTCGTTGATCGGATTGCCGTTGGTATCCAGTCCGGGAATCGTTGTCGAACGTACAACACGCGGACCAACACCGCGAATGTCGAAACCGCGAATTTGCGGTTCACCCAGGAAAAAGCGGTCGGTCAGCCGAACATCGTCGATGCCGTCGCCTGGCGTTTGCGAGCGTTTTTCGAGTGGGTGGATATATCCACCTTCGGCCTTGGCTGTGAAGATGAAGTCGCCCAGCACCCGCCAGTGCTTGGAGGCATTCAAACGGCCGCGGAGATATTTGACACTACCGCCCAAGCCAGCGAAATCGAGACTTCCGACCACGGTTTGACCGCGGGTTGGCCGGATACGATTGTCCCGGTCATCATAGATCAGCGAAGTACCGACCGAAGACGTGGTCCGATTGCCCAGTGCGTCGCAAAGAAAGCGCCCTGCGATTAGCGGGTCACAGGCATCTGCGTTGCTGTTTCCCCTGATCCCGTCTCCATTGCTATCCGTGAAATATAGCGACGGTTCCAGCGTCACATCATCCTGGCTAAGGCCATAGCGAAATGATGCAGAGAGATATTCGGTGATCGGCACGCCCGCCCGGACCTGGAAACCCGTGGTCAGCTGCTCGAAGGTTGTTTCACGGCTATTGTTGACGAAATTGAAGCTGTTCAGATCGCGGCGGAACACGTCGACGCCGACCGCGATATTCCGGTCGAACAAATAGGGTTCGGTGAAGCCGAGTTCGATCGATTGCGAGTAGCTCGAATAGCTGACGCTTGCGCGCAGCTCCTGGCCTTTGCCGCGGAAGTTGCGCTGCCGCACGGACGCTTGGAGAATGAAATTCTCGACGCTGGAGAAACCTGCGGAAAGCTGCAGCTCGCCGGTCGCTTTTTCTTCGACATTGGCTTCCAATATGATGCGGTCGGGCGCGCTACCCTGCTTCTGCTCGATTTCCAGGTCTTCCTGGAAGAAGCCGAGCGATTTGATCCGGTTCGCGGAACGCTTGACCTGGAAGCTGTTGAACGCGTCGCCTTCATTCAGGCGGAATTCCCGGCGGACAACCTTGTCCTGGGTCAAGGTGTTGCCGTTGATGTCGATCCGCTCGACATAGACCCGGTCACTTTCCGCGACCTGGAATAGAATATCCATGGTCAGCGTTTCTTTGTTCCGCGTAAATTGCGGACGGACATCAGCGAAAGCATAGCCGAACAATCCGGCGGTTTCTGACAATCGCTCGACGGTGTCTTCAACCTGCTTGGCGTCGTAATAGTCTCCGGTTTTCATCGGCAATTGCGGAGTCAGGAATTCGGGAGTGAAATCGCGGATGTCGCTTTCAACCGACACTTCGCCAAACTGATATCGCTCACCTTCTTCAAGAACATAGGTGATGATGAAGTCGCGCTTGTCCGGCGTAAGCTCGGCCACAGCCGAGATGACGCGAAAATCTGCATAGCCTTCGGTCAGATAGAACTGACGAAGCTTTTGCTGGTCAAAGGCGAGACGATCCGGATCATAAGTGTCGCTGGAACTGAAAAAACGATAGAAGCGCGATTGCTTGGTAACCATTTCCCCGCGCAGCTTGCCGTCGGAAAATTCTTCATTACCAATGATGTTGATCTGCTGGACCTTGGATTTGGGTCCTTCATTGATCTCGAAAACAATATCGACGCGATTCTGGTCCAGTTGAACCATCTTTGGTTCAACATTCGCTGCAAAGCGACCCTTCCGCTTGTAGAGCTCGACGATCCGGGCCACGTCGGCGCGGACTTTTGAACGCGTGAATATCTGTCGCGGAGCCAGCCGGATTTCAGGATAGATCTTGTCTTCCTTGATCCGCTTGTTGCCTTCCAGCAAAATGCGGTTGATCACGGGATTCTCGACGACCTCGATAATCACGGCACCCTGGTTGTTCCGGATGCTGACATCCTTGAACAATTCCGTCCCGAACAGATCCTTCAGGGCCTGATCGGCAGATTCTTGCGTATAGGGCTGGCCGGTCCGCAGTTTCATATAGGACAAGACCGTGGTCGGTTCGAGTCTCTGGGCACCAGTGACCACAATCGAGCGGATAATATCATCCGCAGGAGCCGCTGGTGCAGCTTGCGCCGCTTCCTGCGCTAGCGCCTGCGAAGAAACCGCTGCGCCACTCAAAATAGTGCCGCACATTAACAAGGGCAAAAGCCGCTTTTTATGATTCACAGACAAACTCGCTTTCACACCATAAACCAAAATAAAAATGAAACTGGCACCAAGGCGCCAACTTCGCCAACCCCCTGCCCCAATGCAGCGTGTCAATCAATGGCCAATCAGCCGGAGATAGCTCGGAACACGCCAAATGACGATAAATCGTTAAATGTGACCACCAGCATGAACACCATGACCAATGCGAATCCGGACCGGAATGCCCACTCCTGTATCTTCGGGCTGGCAGGCTTCCTCCGCACCGCTTCCAATGCATAGAACATCAAATGCCCTCCATCGAGCATCGGGATTGGCAGCAAGTTGATGAACCCCAAGTTAATTGAGATCAGCGCCACAAAAAGAATGAAGCTTTCCAGGCCCAGCTTGAACTGCTCGCCGGAAACCTGAGCAATTTTAAGCGGTCCGCCAAGTTCCTTGATGGAACGCTTGCCGGTGATCACCTGACCGAGAGTGGTGACAATCTGATCCACGATGCCGATTGTTTTCTCTACGGCGACGGCAGGCGCCTCGAGCGGAGTGACTTCGCGCCACTCGACTTTGCTCGATGACATGCCCAGCATGCCAAGCCGATATTCGTTACCGAACCGGTCTTTCATTATATGGACGCCGATCGTGGCCTGCTTGGCGATGCGCTGGCCATCCCGTTCGTAGACGATTTCGACATTCTGATCGGGGATCAGAATCATTTTCTGCCGCAGATCCTCAAACAGATCAATTTTGTCTCCGTCGACCGAGACAATCCGGTCGCCGGGTTTCATGCCGATCGCCGCCGCCGTCGAATCCGGAGAAATTTCATGCGCAACCGGCAGGGTGGCACTGGTTCCATAAGCGATGACAAAACCCATGATGATCAAAATGGCAAAGATGAAATTGATCGCCGGTCCGGCGAACACGATAGCGGCGCGTTTCCACAATGATTTGGACTGGAAGGTTTGATTGCGTTCCGCTGCCGGCAGGCTCAGCCATTCTTTACTTTTTGTCCCGGCCGGATCCATATCTCCGGCAAACTGGACATAACCGCCGAGTGGCAACATACCGATTTTCCAGCGCGTCCCGCGCTTGTCGGTCCATCCGGTAATTTCTTTGCCAAAACCGATCGAAAAAGTCTCGGCCTTGACGCCACACCAGCGCCCGACCAGATAATGCCCCATTTCGTGCACGAAAACGAGCACGCCAATGACGATCAGAAATGAAAATAAATAAATCAAAATACCGGGATTGTCCGTCAAACCTTCAATTCCTCAACCAGCTGTTCGGTCCGAACGCGGGTTTCTTTGTCTATCGCAAAAATATCCGCCAACTCGCTCGGGTCCGGCGGGCTATAACTATCTAAGAGCCGCGATACAATCTCTGTGATGTCCAGAAACTGAACCGCACGATTCAGAAATGCAGCAACGGCCACTTCATTGGCCGCATTGAGCGTCGCCGGCTTGGCACCGCCCGCCATGATTGCGGCTCGCGCAATTTTGGTGGCCGGGAAGCGTTCTTCATCGGGCATTTCGAAATCGAGCCTGCCGATAGTCGCCAAATCAAGCGGCTCGCAATTGGTGGTCATGCGATCCGGCCAGGCCAGAGCATTGGCAATCGGTATCCGCATATCCGGAGAGCCCAGTTGCGCCAGCGTCGAGCGATCGTGATATTCGACCATCGAGTGGATCACCGACTGTGGATGCACCAGTATCTCGATATTTTCGAGACCGACGGGGAAAAGGTGATGAGCCTCGATCAGTTCGAGCCCCTTGTTCATCATCGTGGCGCTATCGACGGATATTTTGGCGCCCATGTCCCAATTGGGATGGGCGACCGCTTGCTCCGGCGTAACGTCGGCCATCTGTTCGCGGGTCCAGGTGCGGAAAGGTCCGCCGCTGGCGGTCAGAGTGATCTTGCGGACCTGATCGATCTGGCCGCCCTGCAGCGCCTGGAATATCGCGTTATGCTCGGAATCGACGGGCAACAATGTCGCGCCGGCTTTCCGGGCCTCATTGATCATCAAGGCACCGGCAGAAACCAGAGCTTCCTTGTTGGCCAGAGCGACCGTCTTGCCGCAGCGCAAGGCTTCGAGCGTTGGCGGCAGTCCGGCGCAACCGACAATCGCCGCCATCGTCCAGTCTGCGCCCAAAGCAGCCGCAGAAATAAGCGCATCCGGACCACTTGCGGCCTCGATCGACGTTCCTGCCAGTTGCTGCTTGAGTTCAGCATAGGCGGCGTCGTCTGCAACCACCGCGATCTGTGCCGAAAATTCCTTGGCCAGAGAGGCAAGCTGTGCAGCGTTGCCATTGGCGGTCAGGGCGATGATCTCATATTGATCGCGGTGCTGGCGAACAAGATCAAGAGTCGACAGGCCGACCGATCCTGTCGCACCGAATATCGAGATCGATTTGGTCATGACAGGCCGGGCCAGTGTTCGATCAGCATGATCAGGGCAACGACCGGCGCGACCGGAATCAAACCGTCGAGACGATCCATCACGCCGCCATGGCCGGGGAAGATTGTGCCACTATCCTTGGCACCCGCTTTTCGTTTGAGCCAGCTTTCGAACAAGTCGCCCATTTGCGCCAATACCGCGAGAGGAATACTCAGCAGCACCAGATAGAAGGGCAGTCCCCAATAGATATGCAGCACGAAGCTCAGCGCTGCTGTCAGGACAACGCCGCCAATCAATCCGGCCCAGGTTTTGTTGGGACTGACTTTCGGTGCCAGCTTCGGCCCGCCGATCGCGCGTCCGGAGAAATAAGCGCCTATATCCGTGGCCCAGACCAGAGCCAGCGTCCACAGCATGATCAATATACCGTTCTCGATATCACGCAGATAGAGTATCGCCAGAGCCGGAAGGCCAGCGTAGATCACGCCCGCAGCGAGTTTGATCGAGCGATCGAATACCGCGACAAACATCGCCGCCCCCAGGATCAGGCCGAGCGCCAGAAACGATGCCCCCGCAGCCCAGGGGGACATGATCGCCAGGGGCACGGACAGCGCATACATTGCGAGCAGTCGCTTCTCGTGACGCCCCGTAAGCCCTGCCCACTCGCTCATGATGCCTAGCGACATCAAGACGGCCAGCAACCAGAGATACATGCCACCAAAATAACCCGCCAGCAAAGCGGCACCAATCAGGAGAACACCGACGATGACGCGGGTTTGCAGTTCATTGGACTTGCCGGGGGCTGGTTCAGCCATGTTCAGCGGCCACCAAAGCGTCGTTCACGATCACCAAATGACTGCAAGGCCTTCTCCAGCTCGGCCTTGTCGAAATCAGGCCAGAGCGTGTCGGTAAAATAGAGTTCTGCATAAGCCGCCTGCCACAGAAGGAAATTGGACAGGCGCAATTCGCCCGAGGTCCTGATCAGCAAATCCAGCGGCGGCAGGTCGGCTGTATCCAGCGCACCCGAGATATGATCGATATTGATCGCATCCGGTGCCAGATCGCCTTGCTTCACGTTGCTCGCGATATGCTGGACCGCGCGCAGCATCTCGTCTTGCGCACCATAGTTGAGCGCGACGGCCAGCGTCATCCTGTCATTCCCGGCTGTTTTCTCGATCGCGTTGTCGATCATGGTGACGATATCTGGGTCCAGCGCCTTATAATTGCCGATAACCTTCAGCCGCACGCCATTTTCGACAAATTCATCAATATCCGACTGTATATATTGCCGCAGCAATCCCATGAGATCGCTGATTTCCTCTTCCGGCCGGTTCCAGTTTTCGGATGAAAAGGCGTAGAGCGTCATCGCTTCGACGCCCATTTTTCCGGCTACGCGGACGATATTGCGGACCGCCTCGACACCTTTCTTGTGGCCAAGCGCGCGCGGCAGATGCTTGCGCTTCGCCCAGCGTCCGTTGCCATCCATGATGATCGCGACATGACGCGCACCATATGTCGGGTCGGATATCCCGGCCGAAGCCTGCGCCGGATCAGCAGAACCGTTCTTTGAACGCGCAAGCTTCACTGGGTGAGGATTTCCTGCTCTTTTGCATCCGCCAGCTTGTCGGCCTCGGCAATCATCTCGTCGGTCAGCTTCTGGACTTCGGTCTCGAGACGCTTCCGGTCATCTTCACTGATTTCCTTCTTGTTCTCGTCGGTTTTCAGGTCGTCCATGCCGTCCCGCCGCACATTGCGAATCGCAATACGGGCCTTTTCGGCATATTGTCCGGTCAGCTTGGCAAGATCCTTACGCCGCTCTTCGGTCAGATCGGGGATCGGAAGCCTGACATTGGGACCGTCGGTCATCGGGTTCAGTCCGAGGCCTGCGGAACGGATTGCCTTTTCCACTGGCTGGATATTCGCCTTGTCCCAGACCTGGACCGACAACATGCGTGGCTCTGGCACGGATACGGTGGACACCTGGTTGAGCGGCATTTTCGAGCCGTAAACCTCGACCGTTATGGTATCCAGCAGCGCTATGTTGGCGCGACCGGTACGCAGACCGCTCAAGTCATGCTTGAGCGCCTCCAGCGTACTGTTCATCCTCTTTTGCAGATCGGCTTTGTCATATTTTGCCATTGCTGGTTCCTCTAGATTTTATTCGGTTGTTCCGACCATGGTTGCGGTTCCGCCGCCGCCCAATACGGTTGCGAGATTGCCCTGCTCCCGGATCGAGAATACGACGATCGGTATCTTGTTTTCACGGCAGAGCGCCACGGCACTGGCGTCCATGACCTTCAGATTATCACTCAGAACCCGGTCGAAACTCAATTCTTCATAGCGGGTCGCGTCAGGATCGATTTTCGGATCGGCATTATAGACGCCATCGACGCTGGTGCCCTTGAAAAGCGCCTCGCAGCCCATTTCCGCCGCCCGCAACGCCGCCGCCGTGTCGGTTGTGAAATAGGGATTGCCGGTTCCAGCCGCGAAGATGACAATGCGGCCCTTTTCCAGATGCCGCACGGCCTTGCGCCGGATATAGGGCTCACACACGCTCGCCATCGGAATGGCAGACAAGACCCGCGTGTCACAGCCCATCTGTTCGAGTGCATTCTGGACGGCCAGAGCATTCATCACGGTTGCGAGCATGCCCATATAATCGGCGCTGGTCCGTTCGAAGCCCTTTGCCGCCGCAGCCAGACCCCGAAAAATATTGCCTCCGCCGACCACCAGGCAAAGCTCAAATCCTGCCTCTTTCGCAGATTTCACTTCGGTCGCGATACGGTTGACCGTTTCCGGGTCGATCCCGAATTCGCTCGAGCCCATCAGGACTTCGCCAGAAAGCTTCAGCAAAATGCGCTTGAACGCCGGTCGTTTCATGCAAATCCCATCCTGCCGGAATCAATGCCCGGCCCCAAA
>JBALUX010000024.1:0-26656 GCA_036963725.1 Parasphingorhabdus sp.
CCGATGATCAAGATCACCAATATCGTCGCATTGCTGCTGCTCGCAGCGCTTTATGCGGCGCAGGGCGGCGTTCACTAGAACGGTTTTACATTGGTTTGAAACAAGACCCCGCCGGAATAGATTTCGGCGGGGTTTTTTCATGACCGGAACCCGCCGATTGCCGTCCGGACAGCGTTAATAAGATTTTACCCCTTTTCCGCTAGCCAGAATAGCGAACGCGAAAATAATGGTGGTGGGACGATATCGATGGATTTGAGCGGACTTCACAAAATGGAGGGCAAGGATATCGGGGCCAACCGGTTTCGCGAAGTCCTGTCCGGCCCCGAATTCGACGCGCGATTTCATCCGGTGGCCGATATAGACGCCAATCTGGTCGAAGCGTGGAGCGAACTGGCGGAGCAGGCGAGCGAACCGAATATATTTTACGAACACTGGTTCCTGCGTCCGGCATTGGCGAAATTTGACCATCATCCCGATCTGAAGCTGTTCCTGCTCTGGGCAGGAGAACCGCGCCATTCCCAGTTGCTGGGTCTACTGCCGCTCGGCCCGGTCAATCGATACGGGCGCTGGCCGGTGCCCTATGTGCAGAACTGGATGCATCACAATTGTTTTCTCGGCACACCTTTGGTCCGTAAGGGCTTTGAATCGATGTTCTGGGAAAAGCTGCTGACTGCCCTCGATACGAGCGACTGGCCGGGTTTCCTGCATATCAACGGCATGACGATTGGTAGCCCGCTGGATCAGGCGTTGCGCGCGGTTTGCGCCGACCGGAACCGGCGTTGCGACCTGGTGCACAGCGAGGCACGGGCGTTGCTAGAGGGGCAGTGCACGGCGGAGGATTATTACCGGACCAGAATCCGCAAGAAGAAGCGGAAAGAATTGCAGCGCAAGCAAAGGCGGCTGGCCGAAACCGGCGAACTCCGGTTTTCGTGCCATCGGGATATGGAGAATCTGGATGGCTGGATCGACGAATTTCTGGCGCTGGAACGCAAGGGATGGAAAGGCGAGACCGGCTCTGCGCTGGATTGCACCGATGCCACCCGCGAATTTTTCCGCAGCGCCATCCACGGCGCGGCGCAAGGCGGACAGATCGAGCGACGGGACCTGCGTCTCGACGGTCAGCCGATCACCATGCTGGTCAATTTCCTGTCCGGCCGCGGCGGCTTCGGGTTCAAGACTGCTTTCGACGAAGATTATTCGCGATTTTCTCCCGGTGTCTTGCTGCAGATTGCCAATCTCGATTGCCTCAACAGCGAAACGGTCGACTGGATCGATAGCTGCGCATCCGAAGGCCATCCGATGATCGACGGCTTGTGGACCGACCGGCGGCATATCGGACGGTTTTCGATCGAACTCAAAGGCCTGTCCCGCGGCGCCATCTTTCGCGGCGTCAGATTTGGCGAGGCTTTGATGGGCAAGCTCAGGGGGCGGACGGTATTTGACCCGGCGGAGGTGCAGCCATGAACCAGATGAGCAGCAGGGAGACGTTCCGGCAGCAGGTTTTTGGCGAGGATAGTCGGCGGCAATTTGACGCCTGCTATCCCGAACAGGCAGGACTGCTCGATCATGCGATGCAGTCGCACGACCTGCTGACGCTCGATGCGCTGGCAGAACTGGGTACGGCGCTGCCGGAAACCAGCGTCGAATATAATCCCGGTGACCTGCCGGTCGGCATCAGGCCCGAGGATGTGCCCGGCAACGCCATGAGCATTGGCGACACGATCCGGATGATCGACCAGTCGGCCAGCTGGGCGGTGCTCAAGAATATCGAGCAGATGCCGGAATATGAAGAATTGCTGCACTCGCTGCTCGCGGAAATCCGGCCGATATTGGAGCGCAAGACCGGCCAGATGCTGAAACCGCAGGGCTATATTTTCGTGTCTTCGCCGGGTGCGGTGACGCCTTATCATTTCGATCCCGAGCATAATATATTGCTGCAGCTGCGCGGCGAAAAATGGATGACCACTTTCCCCGCCGGTGATGCTCGCTTTGCCGCTGACGAAATCCACGAAGGCTATCATCTCGGCGGACATCGTAATCTCGTCTGGCAGGATGAATTCGGGGCCGATGGCACGCGCCACCATCTGACACCCGGCAAGGCGATCTTCGTGCCGGTCATGGCCCCGCATCATGTGCAGAACGGACCCGAGCCGAGCATCTCGCTCTCGATCACCTGGCGTTCGGACTGGAGTTTTGAAGAGGCGGACGCGCGGGCTTTTAACGGCTGGCTGCGCAAGCGGGGCGTGACGCCCAAGGCACCGGGGCGGTTTCCGGCGCGGAACAAGGCGAAGGCGCTGGCCTGGCGGCTTTTGCGGAAGATATCCGGGCAATAGGAGCAGTCATAGCCCCTCCTCTTTAGAGGAGGGGTTGGGGTGGTGACGATGCTCTTGCATTGCTCGCGTAGCGGCAGGCGGCACGAAACCACCCCAACCCCTCCTTTGAAAAGGAGGGGCTTAAGACAGCCAAGGCTCACACGAAATTCATTTCAAAAATCCGATCGATTGGAAATTCTGGGAGCGTTGCTGGCAGGTGCAAGAATTCTCCTCTCCCATCGCCCCAAAACCAACCCCACTTGACATTCCCCCCACCACCGTCACTCTCTCCCAAAAAACAGGGAGAGAGAATATGGCCACCGTTGTAACCGCAGCACCAACCACCATGGATGCCTTTATCGAGAAACAGGCCCGCGCCGACGCGGTGGTGAATATCGTGCTGGCGGGCGGGATCAATTACTGGCTGACCCGTGATCTGGCTTTTGTTCCGGCTACTTTGCCCTTTGGCGATTCTGCGCCCAATCTTGGCGGCACCCTGATTGCCATTGCCGTGCTGATGAGCCTGATGCTGACTTTGATCGTCTATCCGATCACGGTGTCGCAACGCAAATCCGGCAAGGTCATGCCCGGGCTGGCCGCCGACACGCGGGTCGGCTTTGCGCCCTTTGTTCTGGCGTTCAAACATCTGGCAATGACATTGATCCCCGCTTTTCTGATCGTGATGATCCTGCAAGGCGCGGGGCCGGAACTGCGCTTTACGCCGATGGCCTTTACGGTGATTGTCACGATCATCGCGGCGGTGCTGGCCTATTTCATGTCGAAGAGCACGACGCGGGCGACGCTGAAACTATGATCATCATCACCGCCAGCATCTCCACCGCGTTCGCGGCGAGCCGGGACGAGATCATCGCGCTGTGCAGCGAGCATAGCGCCCGATCCCGCGCCGAACCCGGTTGTATCTCGCATAATATCTACTCCGATTGCGAAGACCCGCCGCGGTTGTTCTTTCATGAACAGTGGCAGGATGATGCCGCCGTTGCCGTGCATTTCGCACTTCCGGAATCGCGCGAATTCGTGAAGCGCCTGACCACGCTGGTCGGAGAGCGACCGGAGATACAGATTTACCGGGCCGATGCGGTGTCGATGGCGGAGCTGGGTTGATTGTAATCCGTTCGCCCTGAGCCTGTCGACCCGGAGGGCGAGCTTAGCTCAACGGCGCCTATCGACGATAGATGTGGTTCGACAGGCTCACCACGAACGGCATCTCCTGATTCCGTATATCGTCAGAACCGCTTGCGGAAATCGATCTCGACATAGCGTCCGACCGGATCGAGATAGCCCTGCTGGTAGCTGAGCGGGATCAGGCCGCTGCCGTCGCGGACGGTCTGGATATCGTTGAAGATATTGTCGACCTTGAAAGCGATGCGGCTGCCCTTGAAGAACGGGATTTTCTCGGTCAGATTGCCGCGGTCGTCGAGGTTGATGAACATCCGCAGGTTGACCGTGGTCAGATCGGAAAAGCGCAGGTCGGAGCCGGTCAGACCGCCGCTGACGCGGGTTGCGGTCTGGTGCTTGCCGTCCAGCCGGAAGCCGATGCCATTGTTGAACCAGCCACCGTTGACCTCGAACTCGTGCCGCGGGCTGCCGCCGGTTGAACCGGTAGCGGAGCCGTTCAGCAGATCCAGTTCCTCGACGCCGTCGCGGATCTTGATCCTGTCCTCCAGACGGATGGTGTGAAAGGCCGAGAGCTGCCAGCGTCCGCCGCTCGGGCGGCCACCCGCGCCGGGACCACCGCGTGGCGATGCTGGCCGCGCTTCGGCGCTGCCTTCGGGAGCCGCGCCATCGGCCGGTTTTTCGCCCTGTGGTGCACTGTCGGGCGATCCTCCGCCAGCCGGCCGCGCGGCCCGGTCGGGCCTGCCCGATCCGCCGCCACGCTGCTGGCCGAACCGTTTGGAAAAATCGATGCCGTAGCGAATACGTTCGCTGTAGACATTGGCATAGTTGACCGGCCGCTGGTCGATCGCGATCAGGCGGCCATTGGTGTCGCGGGTGACGCGGTCCGGGAAGGCCGCCTCGATTTCCGGCGTCAGCAGCGGGAAGCTGGAGGCGACATTGTCGCTGTTGTTGCGGAAATATTCGCCGAGGAAGGTGAATCCGTCGAGCCATTCGGGGCGATAGTTGACGGCGAGCTTGATATCCCGTTGTTTCTCCGCCGGCAGCGCCAGATTGCCGCCGGTGGTGATCGAGGCCAACACGGTTTCGCCATTGGTAAAGTCGAATATATTGACATTCGGGGTGATGATCAGCGGATTGCCGAGCTGGGCAATTGTCGGCGCGGCATCCTCGCCGATCGCGGAGGCGGAAAAGACCAGCCCGTCCAGCGGTTCCCAGTTCACCCCGAAACCGAATTCCACGAGACCGCCGAAATCGGACAGGTCGGAATAGCCGAGATTTCCGTTGATCGACAATTTGCCGATCGCTTCGACAACGTCGATATTCTCGTCGGCCAGCGGGATATCGATATTGATCCCGGTGCTGATTTCGTCGCGGCTGAGGTCGGTGGTGGTGACAATCGCGCCGCTGGTCTCGCGGCTGTCCAGATCTTCGCGATTATAGCCCGCACGCACAGTAGTGGTCACTGCGCCCGATGGCAGGACCAGAAGTGTGCCCGAGAGCGTGGCGAGATTGTTGATCGTCTGGTCGACGACTTTCGCGCGGTCGGTGACCGGCGCGCCCAGCAAGGGACCAAAGCTGACCGCCAGCGGATCGACCGTGCCGGCGTCGATCGCCGCCTGCAGCGCGCTGGTGTCACCGGACCGGTCGGTGTCGGTGTCGACCTGCGTGCGGGTGTAATCGCTGGTCAGCGACCAGCGCCAGTCGCTGAGCATGCCGTTCAGGGTCAGTCCGGCCTGCGCGGTGTTCGTTTCCTGCACCCGGCGTAGGGCGCCATATTCGGTGAAATAGCGGAACAACGTGTCGCCTGCCACGTCCAGCGTGCCGCCCGGCAGACCCTGCAGGCCGCGGGACTTGTCATAGACATAGCCGCCGTTCAGCGACAGCGACATGCCGTTGTCAAACGACCGGCTGTAATTGGCGTTGAGCTCCAGATTGTTGGAGGGGGCGGCGAGGGTGCGATAGTCTCCGAG
The DNA here is from genome assembly GCA_036963725.1 of Parasphingorhabdus sp. Classification (GTDB taxonomy): domain Bacteria; phylum Pseudomonadota; class Alphaproteobacteria; order Sphingomonadales; family Sphingomonadaceae; genus Parasphingorhabdus. The sequence goes on from JBALUX010000024.1 coordinate 5,420, forward strand.
ATTGACCAGCTCTCCCGCCGCATCCTGGACGATGTCGCGCTCGCTTTCGGTAATCGCCGTATTGTTCTGCCATTCCAGATTCACATTGAGCCGACTGTCCTTGCCGATGCGGGTGATTGTGGTTTCGACTTCGGACCGTCCCTGTCCACCCTGGGTGGGAACGCCATATTCTGCCGAGGCGCTGAGCCCGGTATAATTGTCCTTGAGCACGAAATTGATTACTCGCTGATCCGGGCGATAGCCATATTGCAGGGCCAGTTCCTCGGGGAACACCTGGACGGTGCGGATCGCCTCGGGCGGCAGATCCCGGATTTCGCGGAAGCCGGATGTGCGCTGGCCGTTGATCAGTACCACCGGGCGCCCGCTGCCGCGGCCCCGGCTGGAGGTTGTCTGCGAGGAAATGGCTTCGAGCAGATCCTGCACCGAGGATACGCCATAGCTGGCGATATCCGCTTCGCTCAGTTCGACCACCGGCGGTATCTCGGTAATCACTGCGCCGCGCGGCAGTTCTGCGGTGACGACAATTTCTTCATCGGCATATTCCGAATCCGTGTCGGTGATTTGCGCGCTGGCCGGAGCCGCGAGCAGCATGGTTGCCAAAATGAGGGGGGAGGCGGTGATGAGGGATTTTGGGGAAGAAATCATGATTTGGTTCATTAGCTCTTAAATTGGGGGAGAGAAGATGTCCGAAGTGCCATGCAAAGCGCGCTAATGGTATAATTTCTTTGTATTAAATTGTCGCAGGGAAATTGGCGTGGCGACGCCAGATATTATCATATTGGTTGATGCAGCTAATCCTTCCCTTTTTGTACATTTGCCGTTATGGCGCACTGCAACACGCGGGTTTGCCGCACCATCAGGGAAAATGCACCGCCATATGGCAAAAGAAGAACTGCTAGAAATGAAGGGAATGGTTCGCGAACTGCTCCCCAACGCCATGTTCCGGGTCGAGCTGGAAAACGGCCACGAGATTCTGGGTCACACCGCCGGCAAGATGCGCAAGAACCGCATTCGTGTGCTGGTTGGCGATGAAGTGCTCGTCGAGCTCACCCCTTATGATCTGACCAAGGGTCGTATCACCTATCGTTTCAAATGATGGAATGCCGTTCGTCCTAGGCCTGTCGAAGGACGGCGATCGGCTGGCATTGCATTCGCGTATATGGCTTCGACAAGCTCAGCCCGAACGGTTTAGAGGGTGTTTACTGACATGAAACTGGTCCTCGCCTCCTCCAGCCCGCGCCGTCTGGACCTGCTTGGCCGTCTAGGCGTCACGCCGGACCGGATCATCTCTCCCGATATTGACGAAACTCCCCGCAAGGGCGAGCTGCCGCGCGACTATGTGTTGCGCATGGCACAGGAAAAAGCCGATGCGGTCGAACGGCAGGATCAGGAAACTCTAGTCGCCGGCGATACCACGGTTGCGGTCGGTCGGCGGATATTGGGGCAGGCCGGCGATGCGGCGGAGCAGCGCAAATTTCTGGAACTGGTTAGCGGGCGGCGGCACCATGTGATGTCGGCGGTCTGCGTGATCGCTGCCGACGGTACCGCGCGGACCAAATTGTCCGATAGTATTGTTAAATTCAAGCGTTTCGAAGCCCACGAGATCGAAGCCTATATCGCCAGCGGCGAAGGGCAGGGCAAAGCGGGCGGCTACGCAATACAGGGCACGGCCGAAGCTTTCGTTACCTGGATGTCGGGCAGCTATAGCGGGATCATGGGCCTGCCATTATATGAAACACGCAATCTGCTGATCAGCGCGGGCTATCCTCTTGGCTGATTTCACCCAAGGCTGGCTTTACGAAGCCGGGATCGGTGAAAACCGGGCGTTGCGGCTGGAAAATAATCAACTCGTACAGATACGCGTCGAGCGGGCCGATGGCAGTGCCAGGGCTGGCGCGGTTGTCGATGCGAAATTCTCCCGGCAATGGGTTGCCGGGAGATCCGGGATTGTGACCTTGGCAGACGGGCAGGAGGCTCTGCTGCAGCCGCTGCCCCAAGGGCTGACCGAAGGGGCGATGGTCCGGGTGGAGATTGTCCGCGCCGCGATGATCGAGCGCGGCGGCCAGGCCAAGCGCGCCAAGGCGCGGCCTGCTGAGCTGGACAGCACCCTGAGCGATGGTCCTGACCTGCTGGCGGAGATTGAGGCTAGCGGTCTGCCGGTCAAGCAGGTCCATGCCCATGATGCAGATATTTTTGCCGAGCATGGCTGGCATGAAGCCGTCGAGCAGGCGGAAAGCGGGCGGATCGATTTCGAGGGCGGCAGCCTGCTGGTCTCGCTGACCCCCGCCATGACATTGATCGATGTCGACGGACCGCTGGCACCGTTCGAGCTGGCCAAGCGGGCGGCCAAAGAAATTGCTCTGGCGCTGGTACGGTTTGATATATCCGGCAATATCGGCGTCGATTTTCCCACATTGCAGGCCAAGGCAGAACGGGCCTCCGTTACCGCGATCTTTGACGACTATATGAACGCCAATTGCGAACGCACGGCGATCAATGGTTTCGGTTTCAAGCAGATTGTCAGTCGCAAGACCCGGCCTTCGGTGCTGGAAATCCTGCAAGCCAATCGCTCGGTCAATGCCGCGCTTAAACTGCTCCGGCAGGCGGAGCGTGATCGCGGAACCGGCGCGCTTCAGCTGGCGGTGCATCCGGCTGTGGCGAACAAGTTGCATGCGCCGCTGCTGGACGAACTGGCAAAGCGAACCGGGCGCGCCGTGTCGGTTGAACCGCGTGGCGAAATTTCGATTGATGGCGGCTCGACAGGATAATTACCCTCGGACTTGCATTCCCGCCTTCCGGTCTGCAAAGCCAGCGCATGACAGATATCATTCTCTATGATTATTGGCGCAGCTCGGCGAGCTACCGCGTGCGCATCGCGCTCAACCTCAAGGGTGGTTCCTACACTTCGATCAACACCAGCCTTCTCGACGGTGACCAGAAAGCTCCCGCCTATGTCGCGCGCAATCCGCAGGGCTTTGTGCCGATGCTGTCGATTGATGGTCATGACCTGACCCAGTCGCTGGCGATCATCGACTATCTCGATGCGAATTATGACGACCCGCCGATGGTATCCAGCGATCCGGCAGAGCGGGCCAACACGCTCGCCCAGGCACTGGTCATCGCGGCCGATATTCATCCGGTGAACAATCTGCGTATATTGAAATATCTTAAGAACGAACTGGGACAGGATCAGGACGTCGTCGACACATGGTATCGCCACTGGATCGAGGAAGGCTTTGTCGCGCTCGAAGCTATGGCGCCGGAAACCGGTCTGTTCGGCGGTGATAAACCCAATCTTGCCGATGTCTGTCTTGCCCCGCAAATGTATAATGCACGGCGGTTCAATATGGATCTGAGCGCATTCCCCAAACTCGTGCGGATCGATGCCGCATGCAATCAATTGGAGGCTTTTCAGAAAGCCGCTCCCGAAGCAGTGAAGGATCAATGACATGACAATCGAAGGCGGATGCTATTGCGGCGCAGTGCGTTACAAGGCCGAGGGCGAACCCATGCTGAAGGCGGAATGTTTTTGCCGCGAATGCCAATATACCACCGGCGGCAACAGCCTGCTGCTGATGGCGATGCCGGCGGACGGATACGAGATTACCAAAGGGGCCGTGAAAGGCTTTAAACGGGACGATCTGGAAAAGGGTGTGACCCGCGAATTTTGCGCGGACTGCGGCACCCATCTGGCCACCCGCGCGCCGGGCTTTGAGGTCGCGGTGATCGTGAAGGTCGGAACGCTCGATGACCCGAGTGTGTTCGGCAAGGCGGACAGCGCCCATTTTGCCTGCGACGCGCAGGACTATCACCGGCTGCCGGACGACATGCCGGTTCATCAGAAGTGGACAGACAACTAAGTCATGAAAAAATCAGTTTTAGCCTACCCGCTATTGGCATCAATGGCGTTGGTGTCTGTTCCTGCGTGGGCGCAGGATCAATCCGGCAATGACGACGTTCAGGCTGGAGAGATCATTATCACCGGATTGCCCGTTACACGCGGCGGCGATGTTTATAGCGCAATCGAAATTGCGATGGATCAGTCGCAGACGGTCGAGAATAGCCTGCGTGATGTGCCGGGATTGCAACAATTCCGCCGGTCGGACGCCCGTTCGGCGAACCCGACAAGCCAGGGGGTTACGCTGCGCGGACTGGGCGGCAATGCATCGTCGCGTGCGCTCCTGATCCTGGACGGTGTACCGCAGGCTGATCCTTTCGGCGGCTGGGTCGCCTGGCCCGGCTATGATGCTTTGGCTCTCGGTAGCGCCAGAATAACCCGCGGCGGCGGCAGCGTAACAGATGGGCAGGGCGCTATTTCCGGCACCATCGAACTGTTCAGCGACAATGTCGGCGACCGGATCGAACTGGGCGCGGCTTATGGCAGCCGCAACAGCGTCGACACTGATCTGCTGTTCGGTCGTGAACTGGGGCAGGGGCAGCTGACCATTTCTGCCAATTATGCCCGCGGCGACGGCTTCATTCCGATCATTGAAGGCCAGCGCGGATCGGTCGATCGCCCGGCGGAATATGAGCAGGCCGGTCTCGCCGTGCGCTTTGTTGCGCCCTTGACCGACAATGTCGAACTGCAGACCAATGTCCGCGCCTTCACCGATGACCGCGAACGCGGCTTTGCCTTTAGTGAAAACCATAATGACGGAGCGGACGCCAGCATCCGGCTGGTCGATCGTACGTCCGACTGGCAATGGTCGGCGCTGGCCTATGTCCAGATTCGCAATTTCGATGTCAGCTTCGGCGGGGTCGCGGATGACCGCAATTCGGTCAATCGCGTGTTTGAACAATATAGCGTGCCTTCGACAGGTCTCGGTGCCCGCTTCGAAGTGCGGCCGCCCGTGGGTGACAATGTCGAGTTGCGCCTCGGCGGCGACTGGCGTCGTACCGAAGGTACCACCAACGAGAATTTCTTCTTCCTCGACGATGATACGCCGCAGCGCAGTCGCAGAGCAGGCGGCAGCACGGCAACCTATGGCGGCTTTGTCGAAGCCAGTGTGCAGGCCAGCGATGCGCTGGTTCTGACCGGTGGTGGACGCGTCGATTTCTGGTCGATCGACGATGGGTTCCGCAAAGAGATAGAATTGATCAATCCCTTTCCCGGGTCAGTCCGCACCGATGCGCAATTTGCCAATCGCAGCGACACGGAATTCACCGGTCGCGGCGGTTTTGCTTTTGATGTCAGCGATGCACTTACCCTGCGCGGCGCAGCCTATCTTGGCTGGCGCCTGCCGACCTTGAACGAATTGTTCCGGCCTTTCCGGGTCGGCTCCGATGCGACAGCCGCCAATGAGTTGCTGGAGCCCGAACGGGTCAAGGGAGCCGAACTGGGGCTGGACTGGCAGAGCGGCATTGCAAAATTCGGCATTACGGCCTTCTACAACCAGCTGGATAATGCAGTCGCCAATGTGACCCTGGCCAACGGTCCGGGTGTCTTTCCCGGCGTCGGCTTTGTCGCGGCGGACGGCACTTACAGCCAGCGCCAGAATCTCGACGCGATCAAATCCAGGGGTGTTGAATTCGATGCCGCCTTCGATCTCGGCGAACTGGTTGACGGCCTGACCGTTCGCGCAGCTTATGCCTTTGTCGATGCGGAGGTTGACGGTTCCGGCGACGCGGCGGCGGTCGACGGTTTTCGTCCGGCGCAAGTGCCCCGCCACAATGCATCCGGCTCGATCCACTGGGAAAAAGACAATGGCACAGGCGCCAGCCTGTCGGCCCGCTATGTCGGCCAACAATATGAGGATGACGTCAATATCCTTAGTCTTGCCGACGCTTTTACGATCGATGGAAGGATGGCGCTGGCCGTCAATGATCGGCTGCTGGTCGAAGCCCGGGTTGAAAATTTACTGGATGCCCGCGTAGAGGCTGCTGTCAGTAGCAATGGAATAATAGAGCGAGCCTTCCCGCGGACATTTTGGGTTGGACTTCGCGCCAAAATTGAATAAATATTACTTATGAACTTTAAGCTTGATGATTATCTGCCCTACCAGCTCTCGACGACGTCCAACGTCGTCAGCGACGTGATTGCGGGCGAGTATAAAAGCCTCTTCGGCCTGAAGATCCCGGAATGGCGGGTGATGTCGGTGCTCGGTACGCGCGGCGCCTCGACCCAGCGGCATCTGGTGGAGGCGACCTTGATGGATAAGGTGACCGTCAATCGGGCGGTGAAGAATCTTGTCGACCGCGCCTTGCTGGACCGCAGTCCCAACACCGCCGATGGTCGTTCGCACCATTTGTTGCTGAGCAACACGGGGCGCGAACTTTACGGCAAAATCCTGCCCGCCGCCCAGGCGATGGACAAGAAGATCATGTCGGTGCTCAGCGCAGAAGAGAAAGCGGAACTTTCCGCCATGCTGGCGCGGATCAAGGAATCGGCGGACACGATCGCGGCGGAATGAAAAAGAGCGGCATGTAACTGCCGCTCTCTTGAAGTTCCGGAATTATTTCCCGCTATAACATTGCATCGGAGATCGAGCAGGCCGCAGGGCCGAGGATCACGATGAACAGGGTCGGCAGGATGAACAGGATCAGCGGGATCGTCATGATAGCCGGCAGACGTGCAGCTTTTTCTTCCGCCCGCATCATCCGGTCATTCCGGAATTCAGCCGACAGCACCCGCAGCGAAGAAGCGAGCGGCGTACCATATTTCTCGGTCTGGATCATCGTTGTCACCACGCCCTTGATATGGTCCAGCGCGACGCGATAGGAGAGATTTTCAAAAGCCTGCCGCCGCTCGGTCAGAAAGCCCAGCTCGATCGAGGTCAGCGAAAATTCATCGGCCAGTTCCGGATAGGCGGTGCCGAGCTCTTTCGACACCCGGGCAAAGGCCGCATCGACGGTCAGGCCGGCTTCCGCACAAATGACGAGAAGATCGATGGCGTCGGGCAGACCCTTGCGGACCAGATCGGTGCGCTTGGCGATCAGGTTGTTGATGTAAATATCAGCGCCTTTATAGCCCAAGATCGCCGCGCCGGCAAAGACGCCGAACCGCTTGAGATCCGACCAGTGCGACAGATAGTCGAAACCATAGATCGCCAGCGCCGCACCGCCGCCCAATATGATCGGCAAGACGAGCCGGCTGAAAATGATCAGAAAGGCCAGATCCTTCGAACGGATACCGGCTTGCGCCAGCTTCTGCTGCGCTTCCTTGACCTGGGTGTCCTGCAGCACCTGCATCGACGACAGTATGTTACGCATGCGGTCGGTGGTGTCGTTCTGCTGGACCAGCTTTGCGCGTTTCTTGGTGGTCGAGGCGGTGATACCGGCCTTCAGCTGTTCGCGGCGCTCGTTGAGAGCCTTGACCCGCTTTGCCATGGGGTCGCGGACCGTCACGGCAGCATAGATTGCGAAGAACACAGCCGCCGCCGCAACGGCAGACAATATTGTCGCCACCCAGAGCACGTCTACGCCAAATAATGTTGGTCCGCCGCTTGTCATTTGCCTTGTACCTTCATCCTTAAATCTCGAAATTGACCATCTTGGCCATGATGAACACGCCGATGCTCATCCAGCACAGCCCGCCGAGGCCGGCGATGATCAGCCGTTCTTCATAAAAGAAGCCGGCCAGATAGGTCGGGTTCACGCTGTAAACCAGACCGAACACGATGAATGGCAGCGAGCCCACAATATAGGCCGAAGCCTTGGATTCCGACGACATCGCCTTGATCTTGAGCTTCATCTGGCCGCGCTTGCGCAGCACATCGGCAAGGTTGAACAGCGTTTCTGCCAGGTTACCACCGGTTTCACGCTGGATTGCCAAAGTGATGCAGAAGAACTGGAATTCAGGCGTGTCCATCCGTTTTGCGCTTTCCTGCAGCGCATCTTCCATCGTCTGGCCGATCTTGATGCGATCGACCACTTTCTGGAATTCCTCGCCAACGGGCCCGTCAATTTCCTTGGCCACCACACCGATTGTCTCGGTGACTGGAAGACCCGAACGAAGACCGCGAACAAGCAGCTCAATTGCGTCGGGAAAGGTGGCGGTGAACTTGGCAATACGCCGGTTGATCAGGAAGCTGACGGTGAAATGCGGTATCCCGGCACCGACCAGAAGCCCGATAAACAGGCATAGCAGAAGCGGCGCGCCCTTGAGCAACAGCAGGCCGGATACGACCACGAACAAGCCGCCCGCTGCATAGAAGAAATAGGAAAGCGGCCAGCGTTTGCCGGTTTTCTCCAGCCGGATCGCCAGAATTTCCATCTTGGTCATGTTCTCGCCCTTGGGACGAGTGGTTTTGCGCCGCGCCGAAAGCGCCTTTTTCATCTGCGCTTCAACCCGCACATTCGCGCTGTCGGAATGGCGATATTTGACCTTGTCGAGCCGCCGGGCGGTGGCCTTGGATTGCGATGGGCCGGCATAGGCAAAGATGAGCAGCAGCAGCACTGCTAGAATGCCAGCACCCAAAATCGCAGTTTGCATTATACCCATTGTCTAATCCCTTTAAAGCTGAAGAATATCTGCATCCGCTTCAGACTTTAGGAGCATCCTCTTTGGCTTTCTTTGACGGCAGAAATGATTTGAAATCGCCAAATTTGTCCATGAAAGATTTCTTGTTGTCCGCATCGTCGGGGTTTTCTCCGCCACTTACGGACCCGAGCACCAGGCTCGTCAGTTCGATGATTTTTGCCGAGGCTTTGCTGGACTTGCCGGCTTCCACCATTGCCTGACCCAATTTCGCAGCCTGTGCTGCGGTCTTGGCATCATAGGGAATCATGATGTCGATCTTGCGCTCGATGGAGCTTTCAAAATCCTGACGGCCGATTTCCAGATTGGTGGTCTGCACCTTGTTGGCAACGACATAGACCTTGCTCTGTGCAGCGTGGGATTTCAGCCACGATAGCAGACGAATACAGTCCCGCGCCGAAGCCAGCGTCAGTTCTGTCACAATGACGGTTGCATTTACATCGCCGAGAAGATGGGGATAGTTGATCAGCATGTCGCGCGGCAAATCGATTACCGTGCAGTCGAAGGCGGCGCGAAATTCTTCCTGTAACTGGAAAAAGGCGGTGCCATCGGTCAGGATCGGCGAATTGATCGGCGCTTCTGCGGACAGTAGCGACAGCTTTTCATTGGCTTTGATCATCGCGCGTTCGATGAACAGCCCGTCAATCCGGCTCGGATTGTCGATCGCATCGGTAAGACCGCGACCGGGCTCTAGGTCCAGTGACAGCGCGCCGGTGCCGAAATGGACATCCAGATCGAGTAGCGCGGTCAGGCGCTCGCGGTCGTGGCTGAGCAGCCACGCCAGAGACGTGGCAATGGTCGAAGCGCCGACACCGCCACGAGTGCCGATAACGGCCGTGGAAATATGCGGTTTTTCGGCCAGCGGATCATCCATTTTCGGTGCGTTGATGACCGCTTGCGCCTGCGACAATACGTCGCGCAACTGATCCGGACTAAACGGTTTCAGCAGATAATCCTGCAAGCCGCTGACGATTAGATCGCGATAGAGACGAACATCGTTGACCTGACCCATGGCAATCACAACTGTGCCCGGTTCGCAGACTTCGGCCAGCGAGTTGATGTCGTTCAGCGGATCACCGGATTCCGACAGATCCACCAGCAATATATTGGGACTGGCAGAAACGGAAAGGGTCTGGACGGCGTTGCGCAGTCCACCCTTGCTACATTTGTCGACCGACCAGCCCATTTCTTCAGCAACCGAACGGAGCATTTCCAGCGTGTCATCATCACAAACGAAAGCGGCAAATGGTTCACGTCCGTTGACCGAGCCTGGTTTCCAGGGAGCGTTCATTATTGTCCTCCAACTTTCTTGTCACGATAGGCACGGATGGCCTTGGAAGCCTGCGCCTGATCCTCGCCATCGGCATTTTGGCCGCGGACGAGATCTTCCGGATTGGCAATCATGGCAGAGAGCGTACTGTTGGTTCCGCAACCATAGTTGGGGCTCGTACGCGCCTGAAAATCTGTATGGCTGCGATGGCTGTAATCGGGGCATCCGGGCACCGAAGCTGAGGTACGCGTCACCACAACCCGCATCAGACCTGAGGGAATATTGCCTTCGGTCACGGGTGCGGTTTCGCTGATCAGCAAGCCGTAGCTGGCAACGATATTTTCGACAGCAGCCTTTGCCACCGCGCTGGCAGAATAGCTCGGGTCATCAATCGAAACGCGATCGCCATAGCCTAGTTCGAGAGCGTCGAACCAGCCGGACAGACGATTTTGCTCGGCCGTGGACAGTCCGCCATGGCCCGCACTCAGATCGAGCACGAAATTCGATTTGGAAACGACCGGCTGGCGTTCGCTATAGACGCTGCGGTTCGCGGTGTTGCTGCCACAAGCGGTAACCGAGAGCCCGAGGGCGGTGATGAGTGCCATTGAAACGATGCGCATGAACTATTCTCCTGACCGAGCTTATTTGTCGAAACTGAAACCGGGAGCGGTGCCGCCGGACTTCTTGGATTTTTTGGCCGATTGGACCGCAGCCGGGCTTTCCAGGCTGCCAAAGCTCTGGTTGTCCGGTGTCTCCGGAGCCATGCTCGGCTTCGGTCGGTCGCCACCGGAGCCGCTATGGTTACGATTCATCAGGAACCGTTCTGCATCATTGGCGGCCTTGAAGCCGTCCGTGGGCAATACGATCTCGCTGTCGCTAACCGGTTTCACCAGATAAGGCGTAACCACGATCATCAACTCGGTTTCGTTGCGACGATAGCCATCGGACTTGAACAGGGAGCCGAGGATCGGCACATCGGCCAAGCCCGGCGTCTTGTCGATTGCCGAGTTGTAGGTATTCTGCATCAGACCGGCGATCATGAAGCTTTCGCCCGATCCCAGTTCGACGGTTGTTTCCGCCCGGCGGGTTGATACCGCCGGAATACTGAAGCCGTTAAGGACAACGGCTCCGTTGGAGGTGATCTCCGAGACTTCCGGTGCAACACGGATGGAAATCCGGCCGTTGGAAAGCACTGTGGGAGTATAGGACAGGCTGACACCGAAATTCTTGTACTGAACGGAAACCTCGCCCAGTCCGGTCGAAATCGGAATGGGAAATTCGCCGCCAGCAAGGAAAGTAGCGGTTTCGCCCGAAATGGTCGTCAGATTTGGCGATGCCAAGGTGCTCACCAGACCAACCCGCTCCGCCACGTCAAGGGCGGTTGCGATATCGACACCGAAAAGGCGACCGGCTGCCTCGATAGTGTTCAAACCGGCAACTCTATTATAGTTGAACGTTGTACCGCCGGTTATAAACTGGCCGGTGGTCGTATCGAATGGTAGCGAAATCGAACCAGCGGGCAAGCCGAACAGGCTTGATGCATCCAGTTTTGGGAAGGCCGAGCTATCGAAATCGGTGATCGAGCCAAAGTTGCGACCGCGCGAAACGCCGAACAGAAAGCCGCCAGTGTTGTCCCGGGTCAGTACGTTCCCATTAATCTCTTTCGCCAGCGAGCGGCTGACTTCGGCAAAACGGACCTTCAGATTGACTTGCATCGGGGTCGCGGTTTTCAGGCGGCTGACCACGCGTGTGGTATCGCCGACGAACGCCTGTACGAGATTTTCTGCTTCTTCCGCATCACTGGGATTGGCGATGGTACCGGTCAGCAGCACGAAATTATTGGTCGTGCTGACCGCGATATTCGCTTCCGGCATGGCCAGGCTGAGCATCTGGTCGATCGATGAAATTTCTGCGCCGACGGCGACTTCCGCCGAGTAGATGACTTTGCCGGAGGCGCTGGTTGCGTAAAAGCTGGTCTGACCACCCTTTTTGCCGAAAATATAGATCTGACGCGGCGACCGCACCTGAACGTCCGCAATCGCATTTTCTGCGATGAAAATATCTTCGATCGGCGAAGGCAGAGTGATCAACTTGCCACGGCCTACTGCGATGGAAATTCGCGAATCCGGCTGGGATATGTTGACCGACTGGGCATTTAGCGCAGTGGTGCTGTTGGCAGCCAGAGCCAGGGCGAGGGCGGCTACGACAGTAATGCCGATTGCCTTTTTCGCCGATCGGCTATGCTGAGCATATACTATGGACATTACTTGTCTCCAAACTCGATTTCATTGACCGCGTTACCGCGTGCGACGCGGACGACCGGGCCTTTTGGTTTCTCCTTCTCGGCCAGTGGCGGTGGCGAGCGCGTTTCAAAGCGCGACACGTCCCCTCCGGTCGAAAAGGTTGATTTAGTGCTGGTAGGGCGCGCAGCGAGCGAACGGATCATGTCGGCTTCAACAACCGGATCATCCGTTTTCGGCAGTTTGATCGCGCCGGATGCAATGGCTTCTTCCAGTTCGGCAGCGCTGTCGGCGAGCGAACGCAGCGACAGGCTCAACGTACCCAGCGTCTGTGCAACCGAGATCTGCTCGGCAATTTTCGGTGTCGCTTCAAGAGTGACCAGCTTGGCCTTCTTCGCGACCTGCTGACCTGCTTCGTTTTTCGTCGCGGTCACGCGGTTGTCGGTGGCGAGCACGCGCAGGTTGCGGATTACGGTTTCGGAAACCTTGAGCTCGGGACCTTCTCCCTGCACCGACTGGGTCAGCATCAGGTCGACCCGGTCGCCCGGAAATACAAAGCCGGCGACGCCGGTCAGGCCCGAAACGGGAATAGTGACTGCGCGCATGCCAGGGCCGAGCGCAGCAGCGAGGAAGCCGCGATCACCCGGCGCTACGAGAGAGCCTTTGGTGAGTGGCTGGCCGGCGGTGACCGGATTGCGGACAACGGTGCCGGCAAGCGTTTCCACGTCCGTGCTTTCCTTCATGAAATAGGCGTCTTCGATCAGGTCCTTCGGCCACGGCTGGAACCGGAAACTGTCGGGCGTGATGATCGTGCCAACGGGAAGCGCGCGGGTTGCTACGAGGACTTCTTCCCCTACCACTTCAGCTTTCTTTGCAGCAACTTGTGGCGCGGAGGCACCATCAAACATGTTCTTTGCGAGCAACGCCGTAACCGCAGCCACGATCAGTGCGCCAACCAGCAAAATGATTTTCTTCTTGTCCATGACGTTTCACGCCTCCTGAATGCCCCCGCCCAAATGGTTCCATTGGCGGTCATTGCCTCTTTCGAGTAAAATGGTTAAAATATCGTTTGTGAACTATGTCCGGTGATGCCCAGGATCATCCAGAGCCCGGAAAAAGCGATGGCGACCCCGTACGGAACCTTTATCGGACCTTCGGTCTTCCGGATTGCTTTGCTGATCATCATCAACATTGTCAGCAGACCGCCCGCGATAGACATGATCACCAGCAGCTCCAGAAAAGTCAGCCAGTGCATCCACAGAGACAGGGCCGTCAGCAGTTTGACATCACCCCCGCCCATTGCGCCGACCGCGAACATTCCGGCAAATATGGTGAATATGATGGCAGCCAGGCCTATTTGCCCCACCATCTCCGGCCAGACGGTCATACCGCTGGATATCCAGAAGACGGGTGCTCCCAGAGCAATGCCGAGATTCAGCCTGTTAGAGATATGGCGGCTTTTGAGATCGGTAATCGCGGCTGCAATCAGTGCAATTGCCAATCCGCCCCAGAGCAAGTAGATGAAGGTTTCGCTATCCATGGACAGACCGTCTAGTTAATTTGCCTTACCAAATAGTAACCATGATTTCCGGAACGGTTTTTGTCTGACCCTGTGACAACGATAAAGCGTGATATGACAGACTTGAAAGACAAGCGCTTTGATCGCCGGTCGGTTCCGGAAGACGCCGCAGAAGAGACATGGATCGGTCCGGATGGCTGGGAGTTCCGGAAACTGGACTGGTTGCAGGATGATCGGCCGGGCGGACCGCGAGGCTCCATTCTGTTCATGACCGGCCGAGCCGATTTCTACGAAAAATATCTCGAAACATTCCATGATTTCCACGCGCACGGCTGGAATGTCACTTCGGTCGACTGGCGCGGGCAGGGCGGATCGGGCCGTTGCGGGCCGCACCCGCATGTCGGTCATATCGACGATTTTGCGACATGGGTGGCGGATCTGGTGGCGATATTTGACGATTGGCGCGCGAGCCACCCCGGGCCGCATGTTGTGCTGGGGCACAGCATGGGCGGGCATCTGGTATTGCGGGCGATGGCCGAACAGCGCATCCGTCCCGATGCCGCGATATTGAGCGCGCCGATGCTGGCGCCTGCTGGCGGCGGCATGCCGGAATGGACAGCGCAACTGGCCGCCAAGATCATGTGCATCATCGGTCGCGGCGAACGGCGTGCGTGGAAACCGATCGAAAACCCGCTCGAGCCCTATGTGCCGCGGCAGGCTCTGCTGACCCATGATGCCGACCGCTATTCGGACGAGTTTTTCTGGTTCCGCGAGCGTCCCTTCGTCCGGCTGGGGCCGGCGAGCTGGCGCTGGGTCGAACGCGCCTATTCCTCGACCCGATCCCTGCGCAACCGCAAAAGGCTGATGCAAATGGACATACCGGTTCTGGTGCTGGCGACATCGACCGACGAGCTGGTCGATCATCCGACCATCGAGCGTGCGGTGCATCTGATGCCGAAGGCGGAGATGAAGCTCTTCGGTGCGGAATCCGCGCACGAAATTTTCCGTGAAGTTGATGAAGTGCGCAACGATGCACTCGACAGCTGTTTTTCCTTTCTCGACCGTGTGGCCCCTAAAAAATGAAGCAATTTGAAGTCATCATAATCGGAGCCGGTATCGCCGGCGCCAGCATCGCCTCCGAAATCGGTGCGGATCGTTCGGTTCTGCTGCTCGAAGCGGAGGATCATCCCGGCTATCATTCAACCGGTCGTTCAGCTGCCTTCTGGACGGAAAGCTATGGCGGGCCACTGGTGCAGCCTCTGACATCGGCCTCGCAAGCGTTTCTCGAAAATCCGCCGACGGAGTTTTCAGAAACCGCTTTTCTCGGCCCGCGCGGCGCGGTCAATATCGGCCGCGATGATGAGCAGCATCTGGCCGACCAGTTCCTCGCCGATTTCGCCGAGAGCGGACTGTCCATGGATCGCTGGTCCTGGGAACAGGCCGTTGCCCTGGTTCCGAATCTGAAGCCGATATGGAAACATGCGGTCCATGAGCCGGATTGCCGTGATATCGATGTGGCCGCGCTGCATGCCGCCTATCTGAGAGATGCGAGACGCAAATCTGTCGAGCTGATCTGCCGGGCGCCGGTAAGCCAGGTCCGGAAGAAGGACGGGATATGGGAATTGATCGCCGGAAGTGAATCCTATCGTGCGCCTGTGCTGGTCAACGCGGCCGGTGCCTGGGCCGATGACATAGCGCGGATGGCCGATGTGAAACCGGTCGGTATCCAGCCTATGATCCGCAATATGGTACAGATCGAAACCGACCCGCCTTCGACGCAGGCGATGCCGCTGGTGGTCGGACTGGATGGCAGTTTCTATTTCAAGCCCGAAGCCGGCGGCGGCTACTGGCTCAGTCCGCATGACGAAATTCCCTCCGAACCGGGCGACGTCGCACCCGACGAGATGAGCGTTGCCATTGCCATCGACCGGTTCGAAAAAGTGATGGACGTAGAGGTCAAGCGGGTCAGCCGGAAATGGGCCGGCTTGCGCAGCTTCGCACCGGACCGGTTGCCGGTCATCGGATTTGACGCCGCAGCCGATAATTTTTTCTGGTTCGCGGGGCAGGGTGGCTTCGGTATCCAGACGGCACCCGCCGCCGCAAAACTGGCCCGTTCCGTGCTGCTGGGGCAAGATCGCGACGAAAGTCTTCATGCCATTGACGCCAGTCTCTACGCAGCGTCACGCTTTTCCTAGGAAACATCGTTTTACAAAGGGCCGGTTGCGCGGGCAGGCGGATTGCGCAATAGTTTGCCCATCCAACAGAAGGAGAGCATCGACATGGCGCATAAATTTGAAATCTGGAAAGACAAGAAGGGCGAGTTTCGTGTTCGCTTCAAATATAATAGCGAGATCATTTTCGCGACCGAAGGCTATACCAGCAAGGCAAGCGCCAAAAATGCGATCAGTTCGATCCAGAAAAATGGACCGAATGCCGAGATTGAAGACAATAGCTAGGGGCTGACCCTAAAAATTACGGCGATTGGCCGCGACGTTCATGGCAGCGTCGCTGGCCAATTGGTCTGCACGCTCGTTGTCAGCGTCGCCGGCATGACCCTTGACCCAGTGCCATTCGATCTGATGGGGCTCTACCGCCTTTAACAGATCCTGCCAGAGATCGGCATTTTTGACCGGCTTTCTCGCGGCTGTCCGCCAGCCGTTTTTCTGCCAGCCGAAAATCCATTTGGTGATGCCGTCTTTCACATATTTGCTGTCGATCGATAGCTTTACCTTGCAAGGACGCTTCAGCGCGTTGAGCGCTTCGATCGCGGCGCGCAATTCCATGCGGTTGTTGGTCGTATCCGGCTCGCCTCCGGAAATTTCCTTTTCTGTGTCGCCATGACGGATCAACGCGCCCCAGCCACCCGGCCCGGGATTGCCTTTGCATGCGCCATCGGTGGCGATTTCGACAATTTTCGTCTCGGTCATGCGGTGAAAATATCCTTGTGGGTCTGGTAATATTGCAGCCGGTTGAGAAAGGCCTGCGGGTCCTTGCGCGTCACCAGCGCGCCAGCCGGGGTGTTGATCCAGTCATAGGCCCTGGTCAGCAGAAAGCGCAGGGCTGCACCGCGGGCCAGCAAAGGAAGCGCCTGCCGTTCGGCATCGCTGATCGGAAAAGCCGATATATAGCCTTCGATCAGGGCCCGGGATATCGGTTCGTGGAAATCCGCGCCATCCTCGGAAAAGCACCAGGCTGCATGGGTCACCGCGAGATCATAGGCGCGGATGTCGGTGCAGGAGAAATAAAAGTCGATCAGACCCGTCACCCGGTCGTCCAGCATCAGCACATTATCGGGGAACAGGTCGGCATGAATGGCAGAACGCGGCAGATCATGGGGCCAGTGCTCGTCGAGATGGTCGAGTTCCTGCGCAATTGCCTTTGCCAGACCCGGTGCAATATTGTCGAGCTCCGCCGGACCGCATTGTTCGGCCAGCGCCCGCCAGCCATCATGATCCATGCTGTTGCGGCGCTCCGGAGCAAAATCTACCAGTGCGCGATGCATGTCTCCCAGCGCCTTGCCGGTTGCCTTGGCCTGAGCTGTGGTCGGGTGACTTACCGATACGCCGGGCAGAAAAGTGATGAGACAGGCGCTGCGTCCGCACAGCTCTTGAATCTTGATGCCCTGACGGTCCGCAATCATCGGCGGCACGAGGCAACCCGCTTCGGCGAGATGATCGAGCAATGAAATGAAAAAAGGCAGGTCGGCGGGATCGACGCGCTTTTCGTACAGAGTGAGGATGAATTTGTCCTGCGTCGTTTCCAGCAGATAATTACTGTTTTCGACGCCCTCGGCAATGCCCTTGGCGGACACCAGAGTGCCGACATCGAAACGGGTGAGGAACCGGTCGATTTCCTCAGCGCTGACCTTTGTATAGACCGCCATCAGGCCGGTTCGAGTCCGCGGGGCAGCTTGAAGACCATATTTTCCTTGGTGGTCTCGATCTTTTCCTGCTGGATATCGAAATGCTCCTCGAGCAGGTTTATGACTTCGCGCACCAAGATCTCCGGTGCCGAGGCGCCGGCGGTCAATCCCAGCTTGCTGACACCCTCCAGCCAGGCGAGGTCGATTTCATCGGCCCGCTGGATCAGCTTGGCGGTTGCGCCACTGCGTTCGGCGACTTCGACCAGACGCAGGCTATTCGAGCTGTTGGGCGCGCCGATGACCAGAACAAGCTGACAGCTGTCGGCGATTTTTTTCACCGCGTCCTGACGATTGGAGGTGGCATAGCAAATATCCTCGCCCTTTGGTCCGACGATATTGGGAAAGCGGGCCTGTAGCGCTTCGACGATGGCGTGCGTATCGTCGACAGAGAGGGTGGTCTGGGTCAGGAAAGCGAGCGCTTCCGGATCGGCCGGTTGCAGCGCGTGGACATCGTCCAGCGTTTCAACCAAGGTCATCTGGCCGTCCTCGACCTGGCCGAAAGTGCCGATAACCTCGGGGTGATTGGCGTGACCGACGAAGATGATATGCCGGCCGGCTTCGGTCTGCCGTTCCGCCTGACGATGGACTTTGGACACCAGCGGGCAGGTCGCGTCGAGATATTCCAGCCCACGCTCTTCCGCCTTATGCGGCACCGCCTTGGGCACGCCATGGGCAGAAAATACCACCGGCACACCATCGGGCACTTCGTCCAGTTCCTCGACAAATATCGCGCCCAGTTTCTTCAATTCATCGACGACATAGCGGTTGTGGACGATTTCGTGGCGGACATAGACCGGTGCGCCATATTTTTTTATCGCCAGCTCGACGATTTTTATCGCCCTGTCGACGCCTGCACAAAAGCCGCGAGGCGCGGCCACAAGCAAGTCTATCTGCCGTTTCTGCTTATCGGAATGAATCATGATTTCAGCTCTTAGGGAATAAGTTCACCGGCGAAAAGCCCGTCTGTTCATCTTATGGACGGTTGCACCGCATTAAAGGCCCAGATAAGGGTTGCGAAATTTTTATCGGCGCGCATGGAACCTATGTGTGATGCCCGTGATCAAAGGCAAGGATTGAAAATGATGGCGAATGGCCGGTTGAAAAAGATGATAATGGCAGGGGTCGCGGTTCTGGCCGTTACCGGATGTGCCAAAGAAGGCGCGATCGACCTGAGCTCGGGCGTCGGTATTTCGGTCATCCGTACCGGTTGTCCGGCAGTTGCGGTTCCCGATCACACTGGCGATATCACCATCTTCAACCCTGCAAGCAGCACCGACGCCAGCGCCATTGATGTGGTCGCCTACATCACCAATGTCCGTACGACCTGCAATAGCGAAAGCGCGCGGATTTACAGCGAGGCGGCATTTGATGTCCATGCATCGCGGATGAATCCAGCCGGCGCCCGCACCGTCACAATTCCCTATTTCTCGACCGTCGTCCAGGGCGGTACCGCCGTGGTCGCCAAGCGGGTCGGTAATGTGACGCTGCAATTTGCTGACGGTGCCTATCGGGCAACAACCTCGGCCAAGGCCGGTTCCTATGTCGATGCCTCCGCCGCCCGTTTGCCGGACGAGGTGATTGAACGCCTGACTCGCCGCCGCAAGGCCGGTGATCCCGATGCAGCGCTCGATCCGCTGGCCGATCCGACGATCAAGGCTGCGGTTGCGCGGTCTTCGTTCGAAATGCTTGTCGGTTTTCAACTGAGCCAGGCGCAGCTACAATATAACGCTACCCGATAGGGTCGCCGCAATTGACGAATGTTCGCGCCTGATCAAATCGGGCCCCTTTTCCTATGACGAATTGAGCCAATCATGCTGTTCCATATTTTTCAAAAGCATATTGATGCGATATTGGATGAACTGACCGAAGCGGACGTGCTTCCGGCCGGGATCGACCGGTCGAATGTCACGCTTGAGCCGCCGCGCGATCCGTCGCACGGTGACCTGTCGACCAACGCGGCGATGGTCCTGTCCAAGGCGGCGGGCATGAAGCCGCGTGATCTGGCCGAGAAAATTGCGGAAAAGCTGGGTGGGCTCGATGATGTGCAGTCGGTCGATATCGCCGGTCCCGGATTTATCAACCTGCGGGTTGCAGCGCCCGTATTGCTCGGCGAATTGCTCGAAATCGAGCAACTGGGCGCAGAATATGGCCGGTCGGACAAGGGCAAGGGCGTTACTGTTAATATCGAATATGTCTCCGCCAATCCCACTGGGCCGATGCATATGGGCCATTGCCGCGGCGCGGTGGTCGGTGATGCGTTGGCCGATCTGCTCGAGGCCGTCGGTAACAAGGTAATCCGCGAATATTATGTCAATGACGCCGGATCGCAGGTCGACACGCTCGCCCGCTCGGCGCATCTGCGCTATCTTGAAGCGCTGGGGGAAGACATTGGCCAAATCCCCGAAGGGCTTTACCCAGGTGATTATCTGAAGCCGGTTGGAGAGGCTCTGGCCGCCGAATTTGGCGACAAATATAAGGATGCGGCGGAAGCCGACTGGTTGCTGATCTTCCGCAAGGCGGCGGTAGCCAAGATGATGGACATGATCCGCTCTGATCTTGCCATGCTGGGCATACGGCATGATGTATTCTCTTCCGAAGCCGAGCTGCACGAGGCGGGCAAGGCGGATATTGCCGAAGCCGAGCTGCGCTCCCGCGATCTCGTCTATGACGGGGTACTGGAACAGCCCAAGGGCAAGGTGATCGAGGATTGGGAAGCGGTCGAGCTTCCCCTGTTCCGGTCGACCCAGTTCGGTGATGATCAGGATCGCCCGATCAAGAAATCCAACGGACGCTGGACCTATTTCGGCGGCGATCTCGCCTATCATTATCAGAAAGCACAATCAGCCGACCAGCTGATCGATATCTGGGGTGCCGATCACAGCGGTACGGTCAAGCGGATCAAGGCTGCGGTCGCGGCGCTGACCGGCGGCAAGACCAAATTTGACGTGAAGCTGGTGCAGATGGTGCGCCTGCTGCGCAACGGCGAGCCGGAGAAAATGTCCAAACGCTCGGGCAATTTTGTCACCATCGCCGATATGGTCGAGGAAGTCGGCAAGGACGCCGTGCGGTTCACCATGCTGACGCGCAAGGCGGACGCGCAGATGGACTTCGATTTCGCCAAGGTGATGGAAGCCTCTCGCGACAACCCGGTCTTCTACGTGCAATATGCCCATGCCCGTATCCAGTCGATGCTGCGCAAAGCGGCAGAAGAGGGGGTGACGCCTTCCGCTGATCATCTCGATCGTCTAGGGGAAGAGGAAATGGACCTCATCAAAATGGCGGCGCAATTTCCGCGGATCATCGAATCGGCGGCGGCATCGCGTGAGCCCCACCGAGTCGCATTCTATCTGAATGATCTGGCAGCCGCTTTTCACGGCTTTTATAATCTGGGCAATGACCGGCCTGACAAGCGGATCATAATGGTTAACGACCCGGACATGACGTCTGCGAGGCTTTTCTTAGCCAAAAATATAGGGCAGACTGTGAAGAACGGTCTTGCATTGATGGGCGTAGAGGCCGCAGAATCGATGTGATCAGCCCTTTGGCTAATGGAGCATAACATGTCAGACACCACCCGCGATAATCTTGATCTCGACGACGAAGATCGTCTGCCCTGGCTGGAATCGGCCGAAGATTATGACGACGACGGCGAATATTCGCCGGTTCGGGTGGCCTTGTTCGTAGGTGTCGGCCTGCTTCTCTTGGCGGCGATTGTCGGCGGCATATACTGGCTGCAGAACCGCGATGGCGGCGGGCTGGATGGCAGTGGTGAACTGATCGCAGCGCAGGAAGGCGATTACAAGGTCCGCC
>JBALUX010000025.1:0-26204 GCA_036963725.1 Parasphingorhabdus sp.
GGTATAGCCGAAGTAGATGATGCGATATTGGCCCTTGAACTCGGCTTCCGAGGTTTTGCCTCCATCCTGGTTGGTCAGCGTAAATGTGCCGCCGATATTCGCGCCCGCAAGCGGCGGCTCCCCGCCAGCCGACGCGCCTCCGTCAGACGCGGGGTTGCAGGCAGCCAGAAGTGTCAGTAATCCTGTGGCAAGGATCATTTTTACGACATTGTTGATATTGTTCATTACGGGGCCAGACATGGTCTGCTAGTTGATCAATTTCAACAGATAATTGATCGACAGCAATTGCAGTGGATCGGTGCGAATAGTCACCGGTCAATAAAACGGGGCTAAAAATGTTCAAGAAAAAACCTTCGGTCACTCGCTCGTCCGGAAAGTTCGTCAAATTCCTGCAGCTTGCATGGCTCGCTGTTGCCGCTTTTTCGATTTCCGCTCCTGCTGCCGCCCAGTTTTCGGAAAGCTATAATTTTCTGAAAGCGGTCAAGGACAGGGATGGCGAGGAGGCGACGAAGTTTCTCAGCCAACCAGGATCCGTAATCGTCAATACACGCGACCGCGCGACCGGAGAGACGGCCTTGCATATCGTTGTCGCGCGCCGCGACAATATCTGGGTAGGCTTCCTGCTACAAAAAGGTGCCAATCCCGATCTCGCCGACAAGGAGGGTGTGACGCCGCTCATGCTGGCGACCCAGTTGCGCTTCGTCGACGGTGTCAGGACCCTTCTGGCCAAGAAGGCCAAGGTGGATGCAACGAACAGACAGGGGGAAACGGCCCTCATCCGTGCCGTCCAGCTTCGCGATAGCGAATTGGTCCGCCTGTTGCTTGCCAATGGCGCCGACCCGGACCACACCGATTCACTCGCCGGAAAATCGGCGCGCGACTATGCCAGGCAGGATCGCCGGGGCGCTTCCATATTGGCCGAGATTGAAAAATCGGACGCTGACAAAAAACCGGAACCGCAAGGCCGCTTTTTCGGACCGGAAGGCTAGTCGACGCTCAATAGCCGTCCGGTTGGTGCTGTCCCCGGACCGGACTGATCCAGCCATCTGAAATCGCCGACCGCTGCATGGCGCGGCGAGCCAGGCGCATCGTTTCGGTCTTGCGCCGCGCCGGCGCCAGAGCATTGGTTGCAGCAGCCCGCACCATTTCCGCATCATAGGCGTCGGCAATGATCAGTCCCGTGCGATCGGGCAGGAAGTCCGGTCCATCAACCGGCGATGCATCAAATCCGACCGGTAAGGCCCAGTAGAAACGGTCACAATAGTCCAGATATTCGGTCCATTTGGCGTCACCCAGCAAATCGCCGCGTGCCACCTTGATCTCGACGATGACAATCTGGCCCTTGGCATCAATCCCCATCAGGTCCGCCCGGCGCCGGTTCCGCAAGCTGACCTCGGGCAACACCATGATATCGTGCCGCATGAACATCCGGGCAACGCCACGGGCAACGGCCTGTGCGCCGGTCAGTTGATCGGTGGTCGTCAGCAAGCCGGAGGAATCATCGATTGTCGTCATCGTGATTGACTAGAACATAAAAAGAACAAAATAAAGGCCCCCATGCGGGAGCCTTCATAAGTTCGGTTTTGTCCGGACGTCTATTGATAGAAAATATGATTATCTATCGTGGCCAGCCGCTTGAGGCGCCAGCCCGGTGAGACATAGCGTGCATGAAAGAACAGCGCGCCTTCAACCGAGCTTTCCCAGCCATCGTTCATCGCAATTTTGGCGATTGCCACAGCGTTGCGCCATTGACGATGTCCGGTCCGGATCGAAGGCATTTTGCCACCGCGGATGAAAGAAAACTGCCGGCGCTGGTAAACGACACCGCAGATGCTGTCCGGAAAGCGCGACGATTCGACGCGGGCCAGGACGACGCGGGCGACAGCAAGCTGGCCTTGCAGGGATTCGCTCTTGGATTCAAAATAGACGGTTCCGGCCAGACAGTGCATCTCTTCATCCAGAGAGCCTTCTACCGATTGCTGGCGCACCAGCTGCCGCAGGGATGAGGCGCCGTCATTGATGAACTCGCCGCTGTCATCAAAATCGCGCTCGGCTTCGCCATTGGCGATCTTGTCTGATTCGACCACATCGTCAGGAATATCGGCGACAACTTCCTGTTGATCGGCAAAAATAATGGCTTGGTTTGCTTCATCAGCTTCCAGCAGGGCCGGATCGACGAAAATTTCTGATTCCGGTGTCTCGTCGCTTGCTTCCAGAGCGAAGGACACATCGGTGACGGACAATGCCGCAATTGCAGTAATGGCAAGCGACAAGGCGCTTGTTGCACGAAAAATTTTTCTCATTAACCCGTATTTTTATGCGGTGAGACCAGAGCAGATCATGACAAACCCGTCAAAGCTGCAAAAAATAGATCCAAAAATCAAAGCGGAGACCTATTTCTGTTCCCCCCGTCTGCGTGTTTACTGCCTGTCATTTCGACAAACGAGCAGCAACCTGCGCATCAAAGTTGAGCGCCAAATATGGTTCTGGCGAATAAAGTCAAGTTTACTGACCCATTTCGGCGATGAGCCGTTCCGCATCCGGGATGTCCAGTTCAATTAACCACATATCGGAGTCAAACCGGAATCTCTGTGCAAGATATGCCGATAATTCTTTATTGTTATCAGTATCTTGCGGCCATATTTGTTGCCAATTGGGTCCACCGTCCAGCGATGGCATATTCTCCAGGAGCCTAGGGTTCTCGCCCTTTTCTACGCATTGGATAAGGATAGCGCCGGATATCCGGTCACCCTTTTTCAGCACGGCACCGAAACCACCATTCTGGCTCACCAGTCTGAGAAGTGTCTGGACCTTCATTTCCGCGGAAAGCCGCGGTTCAATCATCTTTTTTATAGCCGGGCAGGGATGCCAGCGGGATATGTGAGCGCATGAAAGTCCCGGTACCGCGCGCTATTTCTTCGCCTTCGCTATCGACCAGCCGCGAATCCGCGACGAACACGCGACGTTTACCACTCACCCAACGGCCTTCGGCAATGACCGGACCGGATTTGAGCGGCTTGGTGAAAAGCAGATTGAAGGCGGTCGTCAGGATAAACCGGTCGGACACCAGGCTATTGGCAGCATAAAAGGCCGCATCGTCGAGCATCTTGAAATAGGCGGTTCCGTGCACCGCGCCGGCGGCATGATAATAGCGCTCGTCCACCGTGAAAAATATCCGCGCCATGCCGGCATCGGCGATTTCCAGACGGGAATTGAACAGCCGGTTTATCGGCGCTTCGGCGTAAAGCCGTTCCAGGGCCCGGAAATGTCCCTGCGCGCCGCCGCCGTTTTCCGGATCATCTGCTGGTTTATCGGTCATAATCAAAGATCAGGCGGCCTGCTGTTCACGCTGCTTGTTCAATAGCGCATAAAGCGCGTCCTGACCCGATGCGCCGCGAAGCTTCGCGACCATATGATCATCCCGCAGGAAGCGGGAGACAGAGGCCAGCGCCTTTAAATGCTCGACGCCGCTTTTTTCCGGCGACAACAGCGCAAATATCAGATCGACCGGCTTGCCATCATGCGCGTTGAACGGCGCTGGTTCGGCAAGGCGCAGAAAAATGCCGACACAATGGTCGAGGCTGGCCAGTTTGGTATGCGGTATGGCGACCGATCGCCCGAAACCGGTTGATCCCAGGGCCTCACGCGCCTCCAGACCGGTCCGGATGGCATCGGCATCAAGACGATAGCATTCCTGCCCGATACGGGCGATTGTGCTTAGAATATCGCCCTTATCACCAATGTCCTGACATTCCCGCACGGCAGCGAGTTCCAGTCGAACGGACAAATCAGTCATGAATCTTTCCTTTTGTCCCGGTAAAGCTCAGCCAATTCGACAGCCATGGCAAAATCTGGACGTTAGCGGGCGTTCAACCGGCCGCTATGAATACCGGTTATCCGCCCGCCTGAAGCGATACGACTCTATCAGCTATTTGGTTCCACCCAACCGATTGTGCCATCGGAGCGGCGATAAACCATATTATGGGTACCAGTGCCAGAGTTTTTGAACAAAAGGGCGCTGGTATTGCGCAAATCCATCATCATCACGGCGTTGGACACGCTCGCTTCGGGGATATCCGTGCTGGTTTCGGCGATGATTGGCGGGGAGTCGCCATTCACTTCGCTTTCTTCTTCCTCTTCAACCGAGTCAAAAACCCGATAGGCCGCTTCTTCCTGTTTCGCCGCATATTGCGCCTGAACATGATGATCATTGAGCCGTCGCATATAGCGGCGCAGCTGCTTTTCAATCTTGTCGGCTGCGTTCTCGAAAGCCTGGTGGGCGTCGCCCGCTTCGGCATCGGATTTCAGGGTCAGGCCCTGCATCACGTGAGTAACAATATCGCATTTGAAATGGTTGTGCGGCGCTTTGCTCACGGTGACATTCGCTGAAATCGCCTTGGCGAAATATTTACTGGCAATCGCGTTCATCCGATCCTCGGCGTGGGTTTGCAACGCATCGCCGGTATCGACCTGATGTCCTGAAACACGAACTTCCATAATCACTCTCCTTTTGAATCTGTGCCGTTACGCAAACGGCGATACAGTTAAACCTCGGTCCAAAGAGGGTCTTTTATGCCCTCGATAAAAATCTTGTGCCTTGCCAGTTCATCGTCATTGGCATGATGCTCGCGCGGAGCCATGAATTGTTTACGCTCCGTCCGCTGTGATATGGGTCGCATGGCCTGAACAGAGTCACGCTTCTTGATATCATCTGCCAGACCCAGACCGATCTGTCGGCCGCCGGTCAGTTCGATATATAGCTGCGTCAGCAATTCCGCATCCAGCAGCGCACCATGTTTCACCCGATGGCTGCGATCGATACCGTAGCGCGAGCATAAGGCATCGAGCGATAATTTGGCGCCGGGATGTTTGGATTTGGCAATCGTCAATGTGTCGATCATGCGAAACTGCGAAATCGGCTTGTAGCCGCACAAGACCAGCTCGGCATTGAGAAATTTGAAATCAAACTGGGCATTGTGCGCGACGAGCTTCGAATCCTCGAGAAAGGCCAGCAACTCTTCGGCACCGGACGAGAACAGTTTTTTGTCGGACAGGAACACGTCCGAGAGCCCGTGCACATTCTCGGCGGCCTTCGGCATCGGCCGTTCGGGATTATAATAGCAGTGGAAGGTCTGGCCGGTTTCGACCCGGTTGATCATTTCGATACAACCGATTTCTACCATCCGGTCACCATTTTGAGGATCAAAGCCAGTAGTTTCGGTGTCGAAAATTATCTCTCGCATAAGCTCAATATCGGACCGATCACTGGGTTACGCAAGAGCCGCTTTCAGTTTTTGAACAAGTTTACGCACCTGCTGACGTGTTTCTGCGTGCGGCAGCGATGTATCGATGACAGAATCGGCCTTTTTCCGTTTTTCCGCGTCGGGCAGTTGCAGCGCCTTAATCTGCTCGAACCGCTCTTTTGTCATGCCGGGACGGGCAAGAACGCGATCGCGCTGGTCGTCTTCACCGGCCGAGACCACCACAATATGGTCGACACCACCCGCACCCGATTTCTCAAACAGCAGCGGAATATCGAACAGGATCAACGGCCGGTCCCGGTGTTTCTCGAGAAAGGCGAGCCGCATTTCGCCGACCGCGGGATGAATCAGCCGCTCAAGCTGTTGCAGGGCAGCGGCATCACCGAGCACCATGGCCCCCAGTTTCTGCCGGTCCACACCATCGCTGCCCGTACTGCCCGGAAACAGCGCTTCGATCGCTTCCACCAGTGCGCCGTCCGGGCCTTGCAGCTCGTGCACAGCGGCATCGGCATCGAACAAGGGAACGCCTTCCTCGACAAACATTTGTCCGACCGTGGATTTTCCCATGCCGATGGAACCCGTCAGTCCGACGATGAAAGGTCTGTCCCGTTCCATCAGGCGATCAGCAATTTTCTGAGTTGATCATCATCTTCCATCGGCGGCGTCGCGCCAAAGAACAGCTCGAAGGCCAGTGCTGCCTGGCCGATCAGCATATCGAGTCCGTCAACCACCGCCAAATCACGCTTTTTGGCCGCGCGCAACAGTCCGGTCTTCAGCGGTGCGTAGACAAGATCATAGACCAGCGCATCGGCCGGCAAGGGATCGAGATCCAGCTCGAGCGGCGGCTTGCCGGTCATCCCGAGCGGGCTCGCGTTGATCAGCAGATCTGCCTCGGGCAATTGCGCGTCCATCGGCAGGACACTACCTTTGGCCGACGCCTGCATGAGCAAGCCGGTAGCTTTCAGTCCGTTGCGCGCGACGATGGTGACTTCGCCAATGCCCGCCTGTTTCAGCGCGAACAAGACCGCCCGTGCTGCGCCCCCTGCGCCGATGACGACAGCGTGTTTTCCCGACCAGTCGGTATCGGCAATAGGCGCAAAAAATCCTGCAGCATCGGTATTTGTACCCATCAGACTGCCATCGGCCTGCCGGACAATCGTGTTCATCGCGCCGATCTTCTCGCGCACGCCCCCGGGATCGGCGACGAGATCCAGCATGGCTATTTTATGGGGAAGTGTAACATTGCAACCGCGCCAGGCCGGATCGGCGCGACGCCGCTCGATATAGTCGGGCAGGTCGTCGGGCGTGACATGGCAGGCGCGATAATCCGCCTTGATGTCCAGCCGTTCGAGCCAGAATTTGTGAATCAGCGGCGACTTGCTTTGTGCAATCGGATCACCAATGACATCGGCGTAGGGGATATCTGTATTCATGACGGTAAAATACCTCTGATGCGGAGATAGTCCAGCAAATGCAGGAGCGGCAGGCCCATGATCGTGAACTGGCTGCCGTTGATGGCCGAGAACAGCTGCGCCCCTCTCCCCTCGATTTCGTAACAGCCGACACAATAGCGGATATTGTCCCATTCGGCTTCGACATATTGTTCGATAAAATGATCGCTCAACACCCGCACCGAAAGCGTCGCGATATCGATATGGCGCCACACCGGCGTGCCCTGTTCGGCAATGACCGCGGCACTGAACAGCTTGTGCTTCTTGCCGGACAGAAATTTCAGTTGCGCAATCGCCTCGTCCGGATTGGCCGGCTTGTCGAGCATCGTGCCGTCTTCGAGCGCCAGCACCTGATCGGCGCCCAGCACCATCCCGGCTCCGACCCGCCCGGATAGCCGGACCGCCTTGGCCTCGGCCAGCGCGTCGGCGAGATTGCGGGCGGTCACACCCTCGCTCTTCAATCCGTCCTTCAGGGCATCTTCGTCAACATTAGGCGCAATCGCTTCGACGGCAACGCCGGCGGCGGTCAGCATGGCAAGCCGGGCCTTGCTTTTGGAAGCCAGTATCAGCCGAGCGTCACTCATTATCGCTGTCCTGCTCGGTATCGGCTGCGCCGACGTGACGCTCGTTATAAAGATTGATGATTGCCGCTGCCGATTCCTCGATCGAACGCCGCGTGACATCGATCATCGGCCAGCCGTTGTCGGCGAACATCCGACGGGCATATTGGGTCTCTTCCTTGACCTTGTCTTCATTGACATAATCCGTTTCCGGCGCCTGGTTCAGCGACAATAACCGGTTGCGCCTGACCTGAACCAACCGCGAAGCCCCCGTGATCAGGCCGACCACCAGCGGGTTTTTCAGATGATAGAGCGAATCCGGCGGCGGTGATTCCGGCACGATCGGGATATTCGCGGTCTTGTAGCCGCGATTGGCAAGATAGATCGATGTCGGCGTTTTCGAGGTTCGCGACACGCCGGCGAGGACGATATCGGCCTCTTCCCAATTTTCCCAGCCGATCCCGTCATCATGGGCAATGGTGAACTGGATCGCCTCGACCCGGGCAAAATAGGCCGCATCGAGAATATGTTGTCGCCCCGGTCTGGCCTTGGCTTCCTGACCCAGCATATTGGACAAGGCATCGGTCACCGTATCGAGCGCCGGAACCGATGGCAGACCCAGATGCCGGCATTCGCGCTCCAGTTTCGCTCTGATATCGCGGTTGACGATGGTGAATATGACCAGGCCGGGATTGTCCGCCACTTCGCTCAGGATTCGGTTGAGATGCTTCTCGGACCGGACCATAGGCCAGAAATGCTTGATAATCTCGACACCGTCAAACTGCGCAAGCGCCGCTTTCGCGATGTTTTCCAGGGTCTCCCCGGTTGAATCCGAGAGCAGATGGAGGTGAAGTCGGTTCATGCCCTAAGCTTTGTGATTTCACGGGTGATAAAGCAAGGGATGAAGTTGTGGATAACCGGTCCGGTGATATTCTTCCCCGACTCCCGCAAATTCATCCACAGCCCGCCAACATTGATCGATTCCATCAACAGTCTGTGGATAACGGGGATCAATTTTGGGAATCGGGTAAATCTTCGTTTACTGCTGCCTGTCAATCTGTTTGTAATTGCGGCGCTGGCGGGTTACCGCCTTTTCCACGCTCTATCATCAACAACAATTTATAATAATATAAATAGATAATAATAAGGGTGACCGTCTTTCTATGCCGAATGGAAATGATTCACAGAAAATTTTGCTCCAGACATTGCTCGGCAGGAAAACCGATCAAACGCCGGTCTGGCTGATGCGCCAGGCAGGCCGTTATTTGCCGGAATATCGGGAGTTACGCGCCAAAAAAGGCGGATTTCTCGAACTTTGCTATGATGCAGAATCGGCGGCAGAGGTCACGTTGCAGCCGATCAAGCGTTTCGGTTTCGACGGTGCAATCCTGTTTTCCGATATTTTGATCGTTCCGCATGCGATGGGCCAGAATCTCTGGTTTGAGGCAGGAGAAGGACCCCGGCTGGCACCAAGGTTGCTGGATGCGGCTTTGGGCTCTCTGGAGGGTGCTCCCGAGCATTTTGAGGCCATATACGCAACGGTTCGAACAGTCGCTGCCCGGCTCGACGACAAAACAACCTTCATGGGCTTTGCAGGAAGCCCGTGGACGATCGCGACTTATATGGTCAACGGGCAGGGCAGCAAGGACCAGGCTGCAACCCGGCGCTTTGCCTATCGGGATGAAGCCGCTTTCGGTGAGCTGATCGCCGCAATTGTCGAAAATACCGTTACCTATTTGCTCGGCCAGATCGAAGCTGGCGTCGATGCGGTGCAACTGTTCGACAGTTGGGCCGGATCCCTGTCGCCCGCGCAATTTGAAAAATGGGTGATTGCGCCCAATGCCGAAATCATCGCCCGGTTGAAGGCGGTCCACCCCGATTTGCCGATCATCGGTTTTCCCAAGGGTGCCGGTGCCAAACTGGTCGCTTATGCCCGTGAAACCGGGGCTAGCGCCATCGGCCTGGATGAAACCGTCGATCCGGTCTGGGCGCACGAGAATCTGCCGAAAGATCTGCCGTTGCAAGGCAATCTCGATCCGCTGGCCCTGATTAGCGGTGGCGAAGCGCTTGAAAAATCCGTGCTTCATATTCTTCAGGTATTTGAAGATAGACCGCATATTTTCAATCTGGGCCACGGGATTTTACCGGACACGCCCATTGAACATGTTGAAAAGCTGCTTACACTTGTCAGGCAATGAATGAAATTTTGTCCATGCTCTATCTCTGGTTAAAAGCGGCCCATATCATCTTTGTGATCTTCTGGATGGCAGGCCTGTTCATGATGCCGCGTTTCTTTGTCTATCATCAGGAATGCGCCGTCGGTTCCGACGAGGACCGCAAATGGATCGAGCGAGAGGGCAAGCTGCGCAAGATCATTCTCAACCCGTCGCTGATCATTGTCTGGGTTGTCGGATTGGCGCTCGCCTATAATATCGGCGCGTTCAGCCAGGGCTGGTTCCACGCCAAATTGCTCGTTGTGCTGTTGCTGACCGGCTATCACGGCTGGATGATCGGCTATGTCAAAAAACTGGCCAGAGGCGAGCGAACGATGACCGACAAGGCGTTGCGGCTGGTCAATGAAGTGCCGGGTATTACGGCTGCGATCATTGTGGTCCTGGTGATTATCAAGCCCTTTTGATCGGGCGTAGTTGACAGTGAAATGACAAAGGCGTAATTGAGCGCCAAAGCCCGTCCGGGCGAATTTTCATGTGAATCCAAGACGGCAACGAGCTGCGCACATGCTGAATGAATAAATAACCTCCTGACATATCTGGATAAAACTCCATGCATTTAAAAGAATTGAAACAAAAATCGCCCGCCGATCTGGTCTCTATGGCCGAAGAGCTGGGCGTCGAGGGTGCCTCCACCCTGCGCAAACAGGATTTGATGTTCGCCATCCTCAAGGAACTGGCGGATAATGACGAGCAGATCATGGGCGTCGGCACGATCGAAGTGCTGACCGACGGCTTTGGTTTCCTGCGTTCGGCAGATGCGAATTATCTCGCCGGTCCTGACGATATTTACGTCTCTCCGAACCAGGTTCGCAAATTCGGCCTCCGCACCGGCGATACCGTCGAAGGCGAAATCCGGGCGCCGCGCGATGGCGAGCGCTATTTTGCGCTGACCAAGCTGATCTCGATCAATTTTGATGATCCCGACGCCGTCCGTCACCGTGTCAATTTCGACAATCTTACGCCGCTCTATCCGGATGAGAAGCTCAAGCTCGACAGTCTCGATCCAACGGAAAAAGACAAGTCCGCCCGGGTGATCGATATCATCTCGCCGCAGGGCAAGGGCCAGCGCGCGCTGATTGTGGCGCCGCCACGGACCGGTAAAACCGTGCTGCTGCAGAATATTGCCAAGGCGATTACCGACAATCATCCGGAAGTCTATCTGATGGTGCTGCTGATTGACGAGCGGCCGGAAGAAGTCACCGACATGCAGCGTTCGGTGAAGGGCGAAGTGATCAGCTCGACCTTTGACGAGCCCGCTACCCGCCACGTTCAGGTTGCCGAAATGGTGATCGAGAAGGCCAAGCGCCTGGTCGAGCATAAGCATGATGTTGTCATCCTGCTCGACTCTATCACCCGTCTGGGCCGTGCTTACAACACGGTTGTACCGAGCTCCGGCAAGGTGCTTACCGGTGGTGTTGACGCCAACGCGCTGCAACGTCCGAAACGCTTTTTCGGTGCTGCCCGTAATATCGAGGAAGGCGGTTCGCTGTCGATCATTGCTACCGCGCTGATCGATACCGGCAGCCGGATGGACGAAGTGATCTTTGAAGAATTCAAGGGTACCGGCAACTCGGAAATCGTTCTGGATCGCAAGGTTTCCGACAAACGTATCTTCCCGGCTCTCGATGTCGGCAAGTCTGGTACGCGTAAGGAAGAATTGCTGGTCGAGGACGAGAAGCTCAAGAAAATGTGGGTCCTGCGCCGTATCCTCATGCAAATGGGCACGATCGACGCGATGGAATTCCTACTCGACAAGATGAAGGATTCCAAATCCAATGACGATTTCTTCGACAGTATGAATCAGTAAAATCTCCGGATTGCCCTGATGATACTGGAACATGCCATATTGCAGGTTCGGCCAGGGCAATCGGAGAATTTTGAAGCGGCGATGGCGAAGGCCAGACCGCTGGTAGCCCGGCAGCCCGGTTTTCAGTCCATCGAAATAAGGCCGTCATCAGATGATCCGCATCGCTATTTGTTGCTGATTATTTGGGACCGGATTGAATCACATCGGGAACGATTTCGCCAGTCAGACGATTATCAACAATGGCGCATCTTGCTTCACAGATTCTATGACCCTATGCCGGTCGTGAACTATTACGGACCTTCTATTTTCCATGATTGAACTTCTCCCCTTTTTGTCCGCTGTCGCAACCGGCCTTGGTTCTGTTTCAGATATCTGGGCAGCGATTGTCCATGATTTCTCGAACATCGGATCTCCGGCGGCCCTCGCGGCTTTCGGGCAGGTGGTGCTGATCGATCTGGTATTTGCAGCGGACAACGCAATCGTCGTCGGCGCATTGGCTGGCGGCTTGCCGGCAGAACAGCGGCGCAAGGTTATTCTGATCGGTATTGCTGCCGCACTGATATTGCGCATCCTGTTCGCACTAATCGTCGTGCAACTGCTGCAGATCGTCGGTCTGGTGCTGGCTGGCGGCTTGCTGCTGCTCTGGGTTGGCTGGAGTTTTTACCGCGAGATTTTCCATGAAGGCGAATCTCCCGGCTCGGATGAAATCGAAGGCGATGAACGCAGTGGCGTGAAAGCCCAGAGAAGCTTCTGGGCGGCCGTCTGGGCGGTGACCGCAGCCGACGTGTCGATGAGCCTCGACAATGTTCTCGGCGTCGCTGGTGCAGCACGTGAGCATCCTGGCATCCTGGTAATAGGCCTGTTGCTGTCGGTTGCGCTTATGGGTCTGGCTGCGAACGTGATTGCCAAATATATCGAGCGTTATAAGTGGATCGCTTATCTGGGGCTGGCGGTTATCGTCTATGTTGCCGGCAAGATGATCTATTCCGGGCTGGTGGGTGACGAGCAGACGATAGGGGTGCTGACGCTGTTCGGGTGATCCTGAATTCCCTTTAACGGGGAGCGATTGATCTAACCCTTCATCTTCTCCAGCATTTTGCCCATTTCTTCCCAGACCTTGTTGATCGCCTTCAGCGGCCGGACCATCACCTTGAAATCCTGAATCTTGCCGTCCTCATTCCAGCTGATGATATCGACGCCGTTGACCTGGATCCCGTCGAGCTCGAGTTCAAATTCCAGCATCGCCATATTCTGCGATTCGTCAACAATTTCGCGGACATAGCGGAAGCTGTCATTGGCCAGCACTACGTCAGCGGCGCTGAGATAGGCGACGACCATTGGCTTGCCGGATTGCGGTGTGTGCACGACCGGTGAATGGAACACGGCATCATCGGCAATCTGGTCGGCCAGACCGGAACCGCTTTTATCCTCGAAATGGTCGTGCCAGACTTTCAGATTGGCGCGTGCGCTCATGCCAGATGCTCCTTGAAAAAGGCTTCGGTCCGGCTGTCGGCCAATGTCGCGGCCGCTTCGTCGCGGCGTGCTCCGAACTGGGCGGCAAAACCGTGATCAAGGCCTTCATAATCGTGCAAGGTCACTTTCAGATGATCATCCAGTCCGGCGTGCATCGCAGCCTGCGCATCGGCAGGGACAAATCCGTCGGCGGTGGGAATATGCAGCATTACTTCATGGGCAATAGCGTGCTTTTCGCCAAGCAGACCGTCGATACCCACACCATAATAGCCGACAGAAGCCCTGATATCGGTGCGGCAGGCGGTCATGAAGGCGAGGCGGCCGCCGAGGCAATAGCCGACGCAGCCGACCTTGTGGCTGCCGATCGCGGTCTGTGCGAAATGGATCGTCGCTTCGATATCGCGGATACCCTGATCCTGATCAAATTTGCCCATCAGGTCGAGCGCCTGCTGGAATTCCGCTTCCACGTCGGCATCAAGATCCGTGCCTTCGTTAATCCGCCAGAACAGATCGGGCGCGATGGCGAGATAGCCCAGACTGGCCCAATGGTCGCATTTCGCTCTTATGCCGTCGTTCACACCGAATATTTCCTGAATGACGATGATCGCGGCGCCGATTTCTCCCTGTGGTCGTGCCATGTAGCAGGGGATTTCGGAGTCTCCGCTCAATGTTTTCACGTGTTCGATCGCACCCATCTCGTGGTTCCTTTGCATCATGCCTTGATTCTTTGACCACAATATCCCCATATCAGCAGCAGGCAAGGTGGAACATCAACCTGTTGGGTGAGGGGGGAACTCGCTTCGACGGTCAAACAGAGGAAGTCATAATGAAAGTCACCGTTGAACTGGATTGTACACCGGAAGAGGCGCGCCGATTGATCGGCCTGCCCGATGTTGCGAAACTGAACGAAAGCTATGTTCAGGAAATGTCGAAATTCCTCCAGGGCGCCAATTCGGTCGAGCAATTGCAGAATTTCACCAAGATCATCGCACCAATGGGCGAGGCTGGCCTGAAGATGTTTTCCTCCTTCCTGACCGGCGCTATGGGTGCTGCATCGGGCGGCGGGAAATCTTCGACAACCAAGAAAAAGTCCGATTAGCCGCCGTTTTCAACCGTGATGACCACTACTGACACTATTTTCGCTCTGTCCAGCGGGCAACCGCCGGCGGCGATCGGAATCCTGCGGATCAGCGGCCCTGAGGCGGGAATGGCGCTATCTTCCTTAACCGGTAGTTTACCAAAACCGCGTGTAGCGATGCTATTAAATATCACCGATCCGGTTAGTGATGAACTGCTGGATTCGGCCTTGTGCCTGTGGTTCCCGGGGCCGAATAGCGCGACCGGCGAAGATCTGGCCGAGATTCACTGCCATGGCGGCCGGGCGGTCATCCGCGCGATCGAAACGGCGCTGGAGCAGATCAACGGTCTGCGCAGGGCCGAGCCGGGTGAATTTACCCGCCGGGCCTTCACCCATGGCAAAATGGATCTGGCGGAAGCCGAGGGTCTGTCCGATTTGCTTTTTGCCGAAACCGAGTTGCAGCGCAAAGCAGCGGTCCGCAATGCCGGTGGTGGTCTATCGCGCAAGGTGGATGAATGGCAGCAGAGCATATTGCAATTGTCCGCACAGGTTGAAGCCGAACTGGATTTTTCCGACGAGGATGATGTCGCCCCGGCGCAGGCATCCATGATTCAGGATAGCGCACGTTCCCTGGTCGAAGATATGCGCGATCTTCTGCAGCGCCCGCGAGCGGAAAAATTGCGCGATGGGATAAGAGTGGTGCTTGGTGGCCCACCGAATAGCGGCAAGTCGACTCTGCTCAATGCGTTGGTCGAACGCGAGGCGGCTATCGTTTCGGACATCGCCGGGACCACGCGCGATGTAATCGAAGTGCCGATCGCGCTGGGCGGCATTCCGTTTCTCTTCATCGACACTGCCGGTGTGCGAGAGAGCGGCGCGGAGACCATCGAGCAGATCGGCATTGATCGGGCGCATCAGCAATTTGCCGCCGCTGATATTATTTTGTGGCTTGGCGAGGAGGGGCAGGGACCGGCTTCGGATAATCTCGTCGAGATCAGCTCTCGTTCCGATCATCCGGATCACAATCCAAAAGCCATAAGCGCATTCACATTATCTCCGGTCAGCGGCCAGGGCATGGATGCTCTCGTTGATTATCTCATCACCCGAGCGAAAGACATTCTTCCGGATGGAGACCAGGTCAGCGTGAACGCGCGCCAGGCAGATCGTTTGACCGCTGCTTGCAACAGTCTGTCCGAGATGATTAGCGAAGCCGATTATCTGATCGTCGCGGAACATCTGCGGATGGCCCGCAAGGCGCTCGACGAGATCACCGGAAAGGCCAGTACTGAGGACATGCTCGACGGCCTGTTCGGAAAATTCTGTATCGGCAAGTGATTGTTCCACGTGGAACAGCGACCCTGCACCGGTAGATTTTGACCTGTAAACCCGCTTGAGCTATGGGCCGCCCTATGACGCAGACATTTGACATCATTGTTGTGGGTGGCGGCCATGCCGGTTGTGAAGCAGCCGCTGTGGCCGCGCGCATGGGCGTGTCGACTGCACTGGTCAGCTTCACCAAAGAAAGCATCGGGGCGATGTCCTGCAACCCGGCTATCGGCGGTCTTGGCAAAGGCCATCTGGTACGGGAAGTCGACGCGTTTGACGGGCTGATTGGGCGGGCAGCCGATGCCGCCGCGATTCATTATCGCATGCTCAATCTTTCCAAGGGCACAGCGGTGCAGGGACCACGGGTCCAGGCGGATCGTAAATTATACAAGGCCGCAATCCACCGGATGCTCGACGCGCAGGACGGTCTGACCATCGTCGAGGGTGAAGTGGCCAGTCTTATCCTGTCGGACTCGCGGGTCAGCGGTATTGTCATGGCGGACGGTTCCACGATCCATGCCAAGGCCGTCATCCTGGCGACAGGAACATTTCTCAACGGAAAATTGTTTCGCGGCGAAGAGCGACTGGAAGGCGGCCGAACCGGAGAGGCCGCTTCGGTTTCGCTTGGACAACAGATCCGCGATGCTGGCCTGCCAATAGCCCGTCTAAAAACGGGGACGCCGCCGCGCATAGACGGGCGGACAATTAACTGGGCAGCCCTGCCGGAACAGCCATCGGACGAAGATGAGTGGACGATGTCGCCGCTGTCGAAAGGGCGCACGGTAGCGCAGACATTTTGCGCGGTCAGCCGGACCAACGCAGAGACGCATGAAATCATTCGCGGTTCGCTGGACCGGTCGCCGTTATTCAGCGGTGCGATCGACGCGCAGGGGCCCCGCTATTGTCCTTCGATCGAAGACAAGATCCATCGCTTTGCCGATCGCGATTCCCACCAAGTGTTTCTCGAGCCCGAGGGGCTAGATACCAATCTGGTCTATCCCAACGGCATCAGCACATCGTTGCCCGCCGACGTTCAGCTGGCTTTTGTGCGGAGTATGGACGGCCTCGAGAAGGCCGAGATCATCGTTCCCGGCTATGCGGTGGAATATGATCATATCGATCCGCGGGCCCTCGACCGCTCGCTTAAGGTCCGCGATCTGGAAGGGCTCTATTGTGCCGGACAGATCAATGGCACCACCGGTTATGAAGAGGCAGCGGCTCAGGGATTGATCGCCGGCATTGGCGCAGCCTGCTTGGTGCAGGGCAAGGATGCTCCCGCGCTCGATCGCGGCACCAGCTATATGGCGGTGATGATCGATGATCTGGTCCTGCAAGGCGTTACCGAACCCTACCGGATGCTGACGGCCAGAGCGGAATATCGGCTGCGGCTGCGTGCTGACAATGCGTCAACCAGATTGACCCCGATAGCGATGACAGTTGGCTGTGTTGGCGAGGAGCGTACCATTTGGTTCAGTGACCGGCAGACGGCCCGCAATGATATTTTCAAGGCATTGGAAGCCGTCTATTCCAGCGAAGATCTGGTGAAGCTCGGGATCAATGTTCGCCGCGACGGCACCAAGCAGAGCCTGTTTCAATGGCTGCGTTTTCCCAATATCACCATCGCTTCATTGGAAGATTTGGAGGCATGTTTGAAGGCCGGAGATCCTGACCTTTTGGCTGAGATCGAAGAAGACGCGCGTTACGCGCCTTATCTCGATCGGCAGGAATCGGAGCTACGTGATCTCCGGGCGAACGAGCAAATCCGGCTCGGCGATGATATGGAATATGCTCAGATCGCCGGACTTTCCAATGAAATGGTCGAGCGGCTGGCAACGGCGCGGCCGGAAACTCTCGCTGCTGCTTCGCGGATACGGGGCATTACGCCAGCGGCGCTCGCCGCCATTCTCGTGCACGCGCGCCGCCGGGACAACAGGAACATCGCCGCATGACCGAAGAAGAAGCGCAAGCCTGGCTGCGCGCAGAATATGATGTTTCACGTGAAACATGGCAGCAGCTCGAGACGTTCAGCACGATGCTTCGCGACGAAATGCAGCGGCAAAACCTCATTTCGAAGGCGAGCGCTGACAGTCTCTGGTCGCGTCATATTGTCGATAGTGCCCAATTGCTACGTTACGCGCCGCCTCCTGAGCCAGGCAAGATCTGGCTTGATCTGGGCACCGGCGCAGGATTTCCCGGGATAATAATCGCGATCCTGACTCCCTATCAGGTGCATATGGTGGAATCGCGCAAGCGCCGGGCCGAATTTCTCAACGATGTGGTCGAAAGGACCGGCATAGGAGATCATGCGTTGGTGATTGCTGACCGCCTGGAGAATGTCGAAAGCATACCAGTCGATGTCATAAGTGCCCGAGCCTTTGCACCTTTAGAACGACTCATCGCACTTTCGCACCGTTTTTCCACAGAAAATACGGTTTGGCTCTTACCAAAAGGCAAAAATGCGGTAAGGGAGTTGAAAGGCCTGTCGCCAAAACGGCAAAAAATGTTTCACGTGGAACATAGTTTGACCGATCCGAACGCCGGTATTTTGGTGGGAAAGGGCTAGAAACCTATTTTTAGGGCGGAACTGACAATGGTTCGTATCGCAATAGCCAATCAAAAAGGCGGAGTGGGCAAGACCACCACAGCAATTAATATGGCCACGGCACTGGCCGCCAGCGGGTGGAAAGTGCTGCTGATAGATCTCGATCCGCAGGGAAATGCGTCGACCGGACTGGGACTGTCGCAGGGCGATCGCGTCAACAGCAGCTATGATCTGTTGATCAACGACGTATCGCTGGCTGACTGCATCAATGAGACAAAGGTCCCGGGACTTGAGATTGTTCCCGCGACGGTCGATCTTTCCGGTGCCGAAGTGGAACTGGTAGAGTTCGAAGAGCGGACCCATCGGTTAAAAAAAGCGCTCGATGCAGCGGATAATGGTCGTTGGGACATCATTCTCATCGACTGCCCGCCGTCGCTTGGTCTGCTGACACTGAACGCAATGGTCGCCGTCGAATCCTTGCTGGTGCCATTGCAGTGTGAATTTTTCGCGCTCGAGGGCCTGAGCCAGTTGTTGCAGACGGTGGAGCGCATCCGCGCTCGTTTCAATCGCCAGCTGTCGGTGATGGGTGTGGTCCTGACCATGTATGATCGCCGCAACAAATTGACCGAACAGGTTTCAGATGACGTCCGGGCCTGCCTGGGCGACGTGGTGTTTGAAA
The DNA here is from genome assembly GCA_036963725.1 of Parasphingorhabdus sp. Classification (GTDB taxonomy): domain Bacteria; phylum Pseudomonadota; class Alphaproteobacteria; order Sphingomonadales; family Sphingomonadaceae; genus Parasphingorhabdus. The sequence goes on from JBALUX010000025.1 coordinate 18,412, forward strand.
CCGTCATCCCGCGTAATGTCCGTTTGTCCGAAGCGCCGAGCCATGGTCTGCCCGCGCTGATTTACGATTATCGCTGCAGCGGTTCCGTCGCCTATATCGATCTGGCCCGCGAACTGATCGGGCGTTTGCCGGATCGAAAGGTGGCCGCTTGATGGACGATGATCAGGTCTTGAACGAGACGAACAAGAAGGCACCGAAGCGCGCGACCGGTCTGGGCAGGGGACTGAACAGCCTGTTCGGCGAAATCCAGCGGGAAGAACCGATTGTAACCGGCGAAGCCGCCGAAAGTGACGGGGAGACGACTGCGACCGTTATCGACGGTCTGCGCTCTATCGCTATTTCGGATATCCGGCCCAATCCGGATCAGCCGCGGCAGACTTTTGATACCGATGCGCTGGACGAACTGGCCGACAGTATGCGGCAACGCGGTGTGATCCAGCCAATCGTCGTTCGCCCGCATGGCAAGACTTTCCAGATCGTCGCCGGCGAACGCCGGTGGAGAGCTGCACAACGGGCGCGTCTGCACCAGATTCCCGCGGTGGTTCGCAATCTCAACGATGAAGAAACCTTCGAGATCGCGATTGTCGAAAATGTCCAGCGCAAGGACCTCAATGTCATCGAAGAGGCTGAAGCCTATGCGCGGCTGAGCAACGACTACGGGCACAGCCAGACTAGGCTGGCCGATATCGTCGGAAAATCACGCAGTCACATCGCCAATTTGATGCGCTTGCTGGAATTGCCGGCAAGCGTGAAAGCATTGGTGGTCGACGAAAAACTGACCATGGGCCACGCCCGCGCGTTGATCAACGCCCCCAATGCCGAAGAATTGGCACCGCAAATTGCCAAACAGGGGCTTTCGGTTCGCGATGTCGAGCGAATGGTCCGGAAATCGATGGCGGTCAAAAAGCCGAAGTCGGCCAAGAAACAGGCATCCATGTCGGAGACCGATGCAGACATCCAGGCGCTGGAGGCGCATCTCGGGGATCTTCTCGGGCTGAATGTCAAAATACAGTCGAACGGGCAGGGCGGTACGATGGCGATCGAATATGCCAATCTGGATCAACTCGACCTGATTTGCCAGCGTCTCACCGGCGAACATATTTAGGATTTAATCGCTACGACCGGCAAATTCTGCCGAAGCAAGCGGTAACACGGCGGGCAAACCTGACATATTAACCGTATATAATCCTTTTATATAAGTGACTTAACGCATTAAGCCCAAATTAACCATAACTTACAGCAAAGCCTTATTCTTTCCCTTGGATAAGAGCGGCTGAATGTTGATACAGGCGATGGTAGGCCAGTGGGTTTGGCCTGACTACACCGCATGTGTCCTTTCAATAACGTAACAAAATATAGGGACCAGTAACTATGTCGAATTTTATCAAAGCCGCTTTGGCTTCTTCCGTGCTTGTGGCTTCTGTCGTGGGTGCAAATGCAGCTGAAGCTGCCACCGCTTCCGCCGATGCACGCGCCAATATTCTGAAACAGGTAAGTGTCGATTCGAACGAAATTGATCTCAACTTCGGTACGATCATAACCGGCGCTACCGCTTCAACCGTTACGATCACACCTGCCGGATCTGCCACTTGCGGTACCGGTCTTGTTTGCTCGGGTTCGCCTACCCCAGCCGGCTTTACCATTAACGGTACCTCCGGTGCGACCGTGGACATTTCGGTCGACTCTTCGGTGACGCTGACCGGCCCAACCGGGACGATGACCGCTGCGCTGACATCGAGCGCTGCCACCCTCCTTCTTGACGGAAGCGACTCCTTCGCTGTTGGCGGTATATTGAGTGTCGCTGCCAATCAGGCTGACGGCGCATATTCTGGCACATTCAGCGTATCCGTTGACTATCAGTAATAGTTGATTGGGCGGGCCCGGCGCCCGCTCGCAGTTTTTAACACAAAAGACCCGTCTGCAGCCCAGGTTGCAGGCGGGTTTTCACGTTTTGACGTCTCAATCCGTGCTTCAGGATAAGGCGCCAAATATCCGCCATGGTTAGCGCTTTGGTAACCCTCTTTGCGCATAAGGACGATGTGGGAAAAGGCTGTGAAAGCCGGCCTATCCGTATGACCAGCAAGGCGGAGACTATCATGACCATTCAGGGTTTCAAGACGTTTAGAAAATACAGCATCACGCTGGGCGCCATCGCGTCCGCGTTAACATTGTCATCTGCACCCGCATATGCCGCGGGCGACCTATTGGTCGCTCCGACTCGTGTGGTGCTTGACGGACAGCGCGGCACCGAAGTGATTTTGAACAATATCGGATCCGAAACCGCAACCTACCGAATCTCTCTGGAGCTGCGTCGGATGACAGCCGACGGCCGCCTCGAGGATGTGCCGGACGACCAGGTCAACGAGCTCGAAACAGCGGCGAAGGCGATGATCCGTTACGCCCCGCGCCGGGTTACCCTGCCGCCGAACCAGCCGCAGGCCATTCGTCTGGGTGTGAGAGCGCCCGAAGGTCTTGCTGATGGTGAATATCGGGCGCACCTGCTGTTTCGCGCCATTCCGAAAGCCCGGTCGGTGACCGATCAGTCGGTAACCGAGGGCGGACTAACGATCGCGCTGACGCCCATCTATGGCGTGACCATCCCGGTCATTGTTCGCTATGGAAATCTGCAGGCAACAGCCGCCATCGCCAACGGGCGCATCGAGCAGAATCCGGACGGGCAATCCTTTGCCTTCGATCTGAGCCGGTCGGGTGATCGATCGACCTATGGTGAAATCCGTGTCACCAAAGCGGGGCTGGACGAGCCGGTGATGGTCGCTCGAGGTATCGCTGTCTACCCCGAAGTGGCGATGCGAACCGTCACCTTGCCGGTGCCGCCGGAAATAGCGGCCCAGCTGACCGGACCGGTTACGGTGGCATATTACGAGAGCGCCAACGACGGTGGCGGGCTTATCGCCAAAACCGACATGGTTCTTAGATAAGAATTTTATATCAATGACTTAGTATGGCGCCAAGCCTTCACCAAGTCATGATGCAACCCATGATACAGCGTTCAGATATATTCGGCCGGGGCTTTAAAGCCCTGGTCAAAGCCGCAGGGATCATCACGATCTCGGCGGCTTCGCTGTTTCTGGCGACCCCGGCCCATGCGGGCAGTGAATGGGAGGCCAGCGATGACGATGCCCTGCTGTTTGACCTGCGGTCAGGCAGTTACCGTCTGGGCGATGGCATCAGAGGCTATAAGACAGACAGCGGCATCTGCGTTGATCTCGCCGATATCATCATTGCCATGGATATCCCGCTCCGTCTCGACAAGAAGTCGCGCCGCGCAACTGGCTGGATCTTCTCCGAGAGCCAGACGCTGATCATCGATCGCGATAGCGCCACAGTACAAAAGGTGAACACCAGCAAAAAGCTGCTGCCCGCACAGATCCGCGATGTACCAGAGGGCTGGTGCGTCGATGTGAAAAGCCTGTCGGACTGGTTCGCGGTCGATTTCATTCCCGATCTGTCCAATGCCCTGCTCACCATTGAGTCCGACACCCAATTACCGTTCCAGCGTGCGTTAGAGCGCAAGGAACAAGCGGCAAAAATCCGTCCGCGCAAGAGTTTCGACCTGTCCGGCCTGCCGCAATCGTCGGAGTCCTACAAATTCTGGCGCACGCCCTCGGTGGATGCGGTGGTAGCGGCCGGCGGGCTGAGGGATAAGCGGTCCGGGCAGAAATTTGACCTGCGCTACGAGCTGTTTGCTTCCGGCGAAGTAGGCAAGGCGAGCTTCGATGCACGTCTGTCTTCCGATAATGACGGTGTGCCGGAGAGTCTGAGGGTCCGGGCCTATCGAACCGACCCCAAGGGCGAGCTGCTGGGGCCGTTGCAGGCGACCCATTTTGCATTGGGCGACGTATCGACCTTCTCCACGCCACTGGTGTCCCAGTCTGTTGCCGGACGGGGGGCATTGGTGACCAATCGCCCGATCGAACGGCCCGACAGTTTTGACCGCACCAGTTTCCGGGGCGAATTGCCCAGCGGCTGGGACGCCGAACTCTATCGCAATGGCCAGCTGCTCGCTTTCGCCGAAAACCGTAGCGATGGTCGCTACGAATTTGTCGATGTGCCTTTGCTCTACGGCCAGAACCGCTTCGAAGTCGTGCTTTACGGCCCGCAGGGACAGATCAGGCGTGACGTGCAGGTCATTCCGGTGGGGATCGACTCGATTCCTCCCAGACAAACCTATTATTGGGCCGGCATCCACGAAGCCGGCGAAGACCTGATCCGGCTTGGGGCGTTTTTGCCGACCCGTCAGGCGGGCTGGCGTGGCGGAGTTGGGCTGGAACGCGGAATCAATGCCAAAACATCGGTCGCGGCGTCCTTGTTCAGCCTGCAAATCGACGGCGATCGTCATGATTATCTCGAAGGATCGGTTCGCCGTGCTGTGGGACCGACATTGGTCGAGCTTTCGGCCGCCTCCAACCTTGGCAGCGGCATGGCGATACGCGGTCAGCTGCTCGGCCAGCTTGGCGACAGCTATATTACCGCCGAATCAATCTGGGCGCGGGGGGATTTCATCTCCGATCGAATCGAAAAAAACGCGAAATCTCGCCACAGTCTGGCGGTTGACCATAGTTTCAAGATCGGCAGCAAGATCGTACCGGTCCATATTGACGCGCAATATGAAACGCGCTCCGACGGTCGCGACAGCCTCGACGTAACGGGACGCATGTCGTTCAATCTCAATCGCCTGTCGCTGACCGGGGAGCTGAATTGGGAGCAGCAATATAGTGATTTCGGACCCGATCCACCGGACCGCCTGGGCGCGCGGCTGCTCGCCAATGGCCGGATTGGCAAGGTCCGGCTGCGCGGAGAAGCGGTCTATCGACTGGCCCCGGAAAAACGCTTCGAACAGGTTAATTTCACCGGCGAATGGCGCGCCGGAGAGCGGTCCGACTGGCGGGCGGAGCTTGGTTATGATGCCGGGCTGGATCGCGGACGCGCGGGTATCGGGATCATCCGCCGCTTTGAACGCTTTTCGCTGACTGCGACCGCCGAAGCCGCGACGGATGGCTCGATCGCGGCGGGACTCAATCTCGCTTTCAGCCTGGGCCCCGATCCGCGCAGCGGAAAATTCCGTTTCTCGAGCAACAAGCTGGCCAATAATGGTCAGGCTCTGGCCATCGTATTTCACGACGAAAACGGGGACGGCATTCGTCAGCCCGGTGAACCTCTGGCAGAAAATGTCGAGCTGACCGCCGGGCAGGCGGCGGCCTTGACCGCTACCGATGCCAGGGGCCGTGCGGTCATCGACAATCTGCAGCCTTTCCGGCCGGTGTTGATCGGGATCGACAGCAGCAGCCTGCCCAACCCCTATGTACAGCCGGCCCTGCCCGGTGTCGTAATCACGCCGCGGCCCGGAATCGCCATGACGGTTGAACTGCCGCTGGTCAGTGCCGGTGAAGTCGAGGGCACGTTGATGCGCAGGGGCGGCGGTACGATTGCCGGTGTCGGTATGGAGCTGGTCGATGGTGAGGGCCGCGTTGTTCGGGAAACCCAGACAGAGTTTGACGGCTTTTTCCTGTTCGAGGGCGTTCCTTATGGCACCTATACGGTCCGTATCGCGAAACTGTCGGCGCAGGCGATCCAGGTGCCGGTGATATTGGCGGCGCGCGCGGTGGTCGATGAGGATAATCAGGTTGCAAGACTGGGAGCGGTGACGGTTGGCTCCAATGCGAATATGGCGGGCAATGACAGCGAACGGCCGGACCGGAAAATCACACCCTAACGAGCGTGCGCCGCCGTTCTTGTAACCTCTGCGCTTTCTGTTACTGATTCTGTTTTCGCGCAGATCGGGAACCGCATATGCAAGTCACTGCCAATGGCATCAATATTGAAGTAGAAGATCACGGCAACCCCGAGGATCCAGCAATTTTGCTGGTCATGGGCTATACCGCACAGCTGATCTACTGGCCGATGGATTTCGTCAACGGACTGGTAGCAGAAGGCTTCCGGGTCATCACGTTCGACAATCGGGATGTCGGTCTCTCCTATAAATTTGACGGCGTCCGGCCACCTCACCCGATCCGGCAGATGCTCGCCAAACGCTTTTTCCCCAAACGCCAGATGGCGCCCTATAATCTGAGCGATATGGCCAGAGATGCTGTCGGTGTGCTCGACGCGCTCGAAATCGACAAAGCGCATATTGTCGGCGCTTCGATGGGCGGGATGATCGGCCAGCTGATCGCCGCGGATCATGCCGACCGGGTGCTTTCCTTTACGCCGATCATGTCATCGACCAATGGTCCGGGCCTGCCCGGTGCCAATGCCGAAGTGCGCAAGGTGTTGATGCAGACGGCGCGGGCCAAAGCGCGGACTCCGGACGAGGCCCTGGAGCTGGGACTGGCCTTTTCGTCGCTTATCGCATCGGAGGAAGGCCGCAGTCGTCCCGAAGAGCGCCGGGCGATCATGAAGCTGGCGCAGGAACGCGGTTTTTATCCGCCGGGTCCGAAACGCCAGATGGCAGCGATTATCGATACCGGCAATTTGCGTCCGGTCGCCCAGCGGATTAGCGCGCCGACTATGGTGATTCACGGTGCGGATGATCCGCTCATTCCGTCCGCATGCGGAGAGGATATCGCGGCCAATGTCAAAGACGCCCGCTTCGAGCTGGTCGAAGGGATGGGACATGACCTGCCGCCGAGCAAATTGCCGGCGATGGTCGATCTGATCGCGGCGCACTGCCGGAACGCTTAGATAACTGCTGTTTACACCGGAAGCGGCAAGCAATAGACGACCGCTCGTTCGGTCATTCTGATCTCGCTCGGCTGCTTTGGAAGCAAGTCGCCATCCACCTGGAAAGCGGCCTGCCGGGACGGTTCGTCTTCCGCAATTATCGAGAGCCGGCAAGCGGGCAGCGACTGGACAAAATCAAGCCGCGCCGGATCACGGCCAAGCGCCACTGCTGCCAGAAAACGGAAAAAATCCCGGCGCCGCGCGCGGGTCAGCGCTATGACGTGGAATATGTCGGACGCCATCTGCGCTGCCGGGGCGAGTGTCCAGTTCCCGGCATAATGATGGGCCTTGATCACGTAGAAAGCGCTGCTCGTCAGCTGTCTGGTCGTTCCGTCGGGCGTTTCTACCGTCAGTGAGAAGCGTAGCTTCGGCCAGTCCCCGAGCAGCTTTATCAGCGACCAGGCATAAGCGGCCCCGCCAATGCGTTTTTTGAGCGCCGGGCTATGCCGGGCGACAGCCTGTCCATCCGGTCCCGCGCTAATACAGGCGATAAAGGGCTGACCGTCGCTGGTCGCCAGCGGAGCTTCCAGCCGGGCGGTTTCCGGGGAAAGAAATCCCGCCATGATCTCGCGGGCGAATAGTTCCGGATCGCCGGAATAGCCCAGTTCCTTGGCGACGAGATTGACCGTGCCGGCGGGAAATATACATAGCGGCTTGGACAATCCTTCCCTGACCATCGAAGCGACGACCAGCCGCAAGGCACCGTCACCACCGGATACGCAGATCAGATCGCTATCGGGAGACATGTCGAACCGTCCGTCTTTCTCGGTCCGGCTTAGCCGCACTTGCGCTCCGCACGCCTGAAACGCTTGGGAAAGGACGTCCAGCCGTACCTCGCTAAAAGTACCGGAGGCGGGGTTGTGGATGAGTTCGACAATCACCGTCCATCCATGCGGTGAATGGTGCTGGTCCGTCAATGGTCGAGCTGGAGACGAGATGACCGGCGAGGGCCAATCCGGATCTAGGCAGGCACCTGCAGCCGTTCCAGCGCGATCTCCCTGGCCGCTTTATACCCCGCTTTGCCATTGGCGGCGCGCGGGACTTCGTCGACC
>JBALUX010000026.1:0-26072 GCA_036963725.1 Parasphingorhabdus sp.
CCCGCGACTTATAACAGTCCCGAATTTTCTATCGAAATGGCAAAGCTGTTTGAAACCCGCTTCGGCAAGGATCGCGTCGTTCAGTCAAAACCGGTGATGGGTGGCGAGGATTTCAGCCGTTACCGTCGCGCCGACGAAAATATCAAGAGCATGATCTTCTGGGTCGGTGGCGTGCCGATGGCCGAATATCAGGCATCGGTGGCGGAAGGGACAAAATTGCCTTCGCTGCACAGTCCCTACTGGGCACCGGACGCTGAAACGGTGATCACGACCGGCGCGGAGGCGATGACCGCTGCCACTTTGCAGATCATGAAGAAATAGATGGACTGGCGGTGGCTCGTCCTTGGGTCGCTGGCCATGTCCGGCGCAGCGGCCGTTGCGCAGCCGTCTGTCTTAACCGACCCGGGCTATTTCGAAGGGCGCTGGGCATTTCTCGATGAAGACTGCAAGGCGTCGACCAACTGGACGATGATCAGCGGCGGCAATTTTGTCTCGGAAGATCTGGTCGGTAGCTGGGTCTGGCAAGATGGCGAGCTGGTTTTGAGCCTCAATGACCTGGCCGTTGATGAAGAGACCGGCGAGGCGGGAGGGCGTTTCCGGATGGATGGTCCCGTCAAAATCATCGGTCAGGATCGATTTGATTTCACCATCGCTCCGGATGTTTATCAGATGCAGCGTTGTCCCGGATAAGTAATCGCTATTGCGAATAAGTTGCAATATATTGATCGATAAATCCGATTGGCCCCGATTAAAAAATTAGATGGAATGGCGTTGCCTGCAGGCGTAGTCTTTGCCCAATCCGATTCCATAAATCGGTAAAAATTCATTCACGCCAACAGGAGAAGATCATGGGACTTGCGGGAAGTAAAACCGAACAGAATCTGAAAGACGCCTTTGCCGGAGAAAGCCAGGCCAACCGTCGTTATCTCTATTTCGCCCAGAAGGCCGACATCGAAGGCTATAATGATGTGGCCGCCGTTTTCCGGTCGACAGCAGAAGGCGAAACCGGCCATGCGCACGGCCATCTCGAATTTCTCGAAGAAGTTGGCGATCCGGCAACCGGCGAGCCAATCGGCCCCACAGCCGACAATCTGAAATCGGCAATCGCGGGCGAAACCCACGAATATACCGATATGTATCCGGGCATGGCGAAATCGGCCCGCGAAGAAGGCTTTGACGAAATCGCCGACTGGTTTGAAACGCTTGCCAAGGCGGAAAAGAGCCACGCTGGCAAATTCCAGAAAACCCTGGAAACGATGGACGCTTAATCCGTTCATCCTGAAGATTATATTGTCGCCGCCTGTTTCCTCGGGAAGGGTGGCGACACAATCTTTCCACTTGTAGATTCAGCCTCCGGGCGACGGGAAGCATATCATGACTGAAGGCAGTTTGGGCGCGCCGGTGCGGCATCCGATTCCATGGCAGGACGAATCCTACTATGACGAGGAAGCGCTGGATCAGGAAATGCGCCGCGTCTTCGATATTTGCCATGGTTGCCGACGATGCTTCAATCTATGCGACAGCTTTCCGCAACTTTTCGATCTGATTGACGAAAGCCCTAATGAGGAAGTCGAGGATCTGAGCGCTGGCGATATCAAGAATGTCGTCGAGGCCTGCACGCTCTGCGACATGTGCTTCATGGTCAAATGTCCTTATGTGCCGCCGCATGAATTTGATCTCGATTTTCCGCATCTGATGCTGCGTCACCGAGCGGTTGAAAATCGCAAGGGCAAGACGGGATTTGTCGACAAGCAGCTTGCCGAAATCGACCGCAATGCCAAGCTTGCCGGGACATTTGCTGGTGCTGCCAATTGGGCAACCAAGCAGGGCAACGGACTGACGCGGGGTTTGATGCAGAGCGTTGTCGGTATCGACAAGCGTGCGCATCTTCCGGAATTTGAGGATGTGCCACTGACCTATAAGCATGTCGGTCATGGCCCTGTGGCCAATGCCGATGCACCTGCATTTGGTCGTAAAGCAGCGATCTATGCTACCTGTTATGGCAATTTTAATGACCAGACCGCCGGCAAGGCTGCGCTCGACGTGCTCTCGTACAATGGCGTACAGACACGCGTCGAATATCCTGCTTGCTGTGGCATGCCGAAGCTCGAAAATGGTGATCTGCCTGCGGTGGCGTCTTCCGCCGAGGAAGTCGCGGCCTTTTTCGAACCGATTATCGACGAAGGCTATGATATTGTCGCGCTGACACCGAGTTGCGCGCTGATGATGAAGTTCGAATGGCCGCTGATATTGCCGGACAATGCTGCGGTAGCAAAACTCGCCAAAGCGACGCGCGATCTCAGCGAATATGTGGTCGAGATCGCCGCCGATAAAGGGATCGTTCCGATCGAGCCGATGGACGCGAAAATCGGCATCCATTTTGCCTGCCACAGCCGGGCCCAGAATATGGGGCCAAAAGCGATGCAGATGCTGAAGCTTATTCCGGAAGCCAAGCCGACGATCACCGAACGCTGCTCCGGTCACGGCGGTAAATGGGGCATATTCAAGGAAAATTTCGACAAGGCTGTAAAAGTTGGTCGCCCCGCCGCGCGCGCGGTCGCAAAAGGTGATCCCGACTATATGGTGAGCGAATGTCCGCTGGCCGGACCGCATCTCAAGCAGATCATGGAGAGCGGTGGGCAGTCGAAAGTGCCAGAGCGGATCGGCCATCCGATAGAATTGCTCGCCAAGGCTTATGGTTTCTGACGACATGGTTCGCTGGCGTGCGCCGAGCGAACAAACAGGTTTTTGAGGATATAATATGCCCCGCGATACGCATCAGATTACCAATGAAGATATTATCTCGCTCGAGGATTACGAGCTGATCCGCAAGGACAAGCGGCAGGAGTCGATCCTGCGCAAGAAGTTCCGGCGGATCGCCATCGGCCCCTATGCCACGATCCAGTTTGAAAGCTGGGAGAGCATGTGGCTGCAGATCCAGGAGATGTTGCGGATCGAAAAGGGCGGGGAAGAGCAGCTGGTTGATGAACTGGCCGCCTATAATCCCATGGTTCCGAACGGATCGGAATTTACCGGGACATTGATGTTCGAGATTGACGAGGAAGAACGCCGTACCGCTTTCCTGAAAACCCTAGGCGGTGTCGACCGGCATATTCATTTGATCATTGGCGATGAAAAAGTCACCGCCGAACCCGAGCAGGACATCGATCGCACCCGCGCCGATGGCAAGGCCAGCGCCGTGCAATTTGTCCATTTTCCGCTGACCGCGGAGCAGGCCGATAAATGGAAAAGCATGGATGGGCAGGTGATGGTCCAGATCGACCATCCCAATTATGGCCATGCCGCGATTATCAGCGACGAGTGCCGCCGCGATATGGCCCGGGATCTCGACTAGTCTTCGTCGGCATCGACCGGGTCCGGCCCGCCGCTGCTGTTGCGTTCGATCGGATTCTGGAGACTTCCCAATTCACCTGGCCGGGGGCTGCCTGACGAGGGCTCGTTGCTGCCACCGAATGACCGGCTTCTCGATTTCTTGTTGTCCGACTGATATTCAGCACCGGCGATATTGTCTTCGTCCCAGGGCTGATCTTCGCTTTCGCTGCCGGCAACGACCATCGGTTCGCCGAAGACAAAATTCTCGTCGTCGGATTCTTCGGTCTCGTCGTCTTCCCAGCTATCGTCCGATACCGGGGCAACGGGCTGGACCACTTCCTGCACCTCGGCCTGGACGGGCTCCACTGGCTTCGGCTCTTCCGACGGCGTGATGAAATAGATCACCAGTCCGGTGGAAGCGACAAGCAGGATGGATTCTTTGAGCATAGCAGGCACCAATTTCTTTCAAATTCCCTAAAGGAAATAGCCGGACGCGGTTAAGAAACATTTACCCAAGTGTAACCGGACCAAACAGGGGTGGCGGCCACAACCCCATTTGATCCAAATTGATGGATTGCGCTGAATGTTACAAAAACGGTCCGTATACCTTGAAATTATGTAAATAAATTTACATAGGAGCTGTATGACAGTTCAGAAACTTTTTGCCGGTGCGGCGATCAAACGGCTTCGCCGCAGCGCTGCGATGACCCAGGTTGCCCTGGCCGAGGCGCTCGATATCTCGCCCAGCTATCTCAATCTTATCGAACGCAACCAGCGACCGCTGAGCGCACGCCTGATGTTGCTGCTGGCCGAAAGATTCGACTTCGATCCGCGGCAGTTGATCGCGGCGGAACCTGGAGGCGGCATTGATGCGATCCGTCAGCGGCTCGCCAATCCGCTGTTTGAAGATCTGTCCATCGATCGATCGGAACTGGAAGAATGGCTGATCGCGTCGCCCAATACGGCGGAAGCCTTTGTCCGCCTGTTTGACAATCGCAAAACCGGCGACGAAACAGGGGAGACCAGTGCGCCCGATCCGATCCAGGCCGTCCGCCGCGAAATTGAACGCTGGCGCAATCATTTTGCCGATCTCGACTCCATGGCCGAGCAGCTTGCCGACGAATTGCGCCTTGGCGCCGGCGATCTCTATGGCGCGATCACCGAAAGGCTGCGGATCAAGCATCAGCTGATCATCAGGATTTTGCCGGAAACCGTACTGCCGGACAAGTTGCGCCGACTGGACCTTCATGCCCGGCAACTGCAGCTTTCCGAAATGCTCGACCCGGCGTCCCGTACGTTTCAGGCCGCACTGCTGCTTGGCCAGATCGAGGCAAAGGGAGAAATCGATGCGCTCGCGGCGGGCGGAAAATTTACCGACCGGGCGGCGGAGAAATTGTTCCGGCGGCACTTGTCCGGCTATTTTGCCGCTGCATTGATGATGCCTTATGGCCGGTTTCTGAAAGCGTGCGAACAAAGCGGCTACCGGATACAGCTACTCCAGCGCCGGTTCGGGGCCGGTTTCGAGCAGGTTGCCCATCGTCTGACCACCTTGCAGCGTGTCGGCTCGCGGGGTCTGCCGTTTTTCATGGTCCGGATTGACCGTTCCGGTATGATCTCGAAGCGCTATGCCGGGGCCAGCAATGCGCCGCTGGTGGAAAGCGCCCATCGCTGTCCGCTGTGGGATATTCACCGCGTATTCGAGCAGCCGGCAGAAATCCGGTCCCAGTTGGTGGCTCTGGAAGACGGATCGACATGGTTCACCCTGTCGCGAGCGGTGCAGGGTATCGGCTCTGGTGCCGGCGGGCATATGCCTGCGTTTGCTATCGGGCTGGGCGTTTCGGCGGAAGTTGCTTCCTCGCTCCATTATGCGCGTGGCCAGGACCTGAGCATCGATCAAGCGGATGCGATCGGGCTGGGCTGCTCGGCCTGCACAAGACCGCAATGTTCGCAACGCTCAGCGCCTCCGCGGAGCCGCGCGCTCAAATTTGACGAGCGCGAGCGCGGTTTGACGCCATTTGATTTCGTCAACGATTAGGTTTCGAACCTCAAGAAACAGCGTGAAACCTGCGTTTACGATGTTGCCAGACTGTCGGTATTCTGAACATATCGACGAAATAGAGCGCCTGCGCGCATTTTATTCTGTAAAATTTACCGACAGATAACGAATTCTCCTTATGGCCGGATATGTCCAAGGAAAGACGGCGCGCCATATGATCCGATTGTTCAAACATTATATTCCATACCCGGTCATTTTCCTGGGTTTGATCGATTTCGTGCTGTTGCTTTTGGCGGCGGAAGTTGGCTGGATATTTCGTGCCCATCAGATCGAAATGGCAGTCGGTTCTGTCTTTGACCGACCGGGCCCGATATTCAGTTTTGCCTTTGCTCTGCAACTGGCGCTGATCGCGGTCGGTGTTTACGGACCCGAAGCTTTGCAATCGCTCCGATTCGCTGCCGCCCGTATCCTGGTGGCGATTTCTCTTGGCGTAATTTTTCTGTCCTTGCTCGCATTTGCGCTGCCAGGCATCACGCTATGGCGCTCCAATTCGCTCTACGCGATGATATTGGCCATCGCTTTTTTAATGGTGATCCGCATTTTGCTCGGTACCATGCTCGACAGCGACATATTCAAACGGCGTCTGCTCATTCTGGGTGCCGGTCCGCGGGCAGGGCGTATTGCCGCCTTGGAAAAACGTCCTGAATGCGGCTTCATCATCGCGGGTTATGTCGCGATGAACGAAGGCGCGAGCCTGATCGACAGCGCGATACGCCGGCAGGATATCGTCAATTTGCCACAGCATGTGATCGATCTCGAGGTGAGCGAAGTCGTCCTGGCACTCGAGGAACGCCGCAACGCGCTTCCCGTTGCCGATCTGCTGACGATCAAGACGACCGGCGTCCATGTCAATGACCTGTCGAGCTTTCTCGAACGCGAAACCGGACGGGTTGATCTGGACAGCGTGAACCCGAGCTGGTTCATTTTCTCCGACGGTTTTTCGTCGGGGCGCAGGCTGTCGACCACATTCAAACGGGGCTTTGACATATTCCTGAGCTTCCTGTTGCTGCTTCTGACGGGACCGGTGATTTTGCTGTTCGCGCTGCTTATCAGGCTGGAAAGCCGAGGCGGTTCCTTTTTCAAACAGGAGCGGGTCGGGCTATATGGGCAGAAGTTCAATATCCTGAAACTCCGCTCGATGCGCGCTGATGCCGAGCCGAATGGCGAAGCGATCTGGGCGAGCGAGAATGATCCGCGGATCACCCGTGTCGGCAACTTCATCCGCAAGGTTCGCATCGACGAACTGCCGCAGGCCTGGAGCGTATTGAAAGGCGAGATGAGCTTTGTCGGCCCCCGTCCCGAACGGCCGCAATTTGTCGACGACCTGCAGACGCAAATGCCTTATTATGCCGAGCGACATATCGTCAAGCCGGGGATCACCGGCTGGGCCCAGATCAACTATCCCTACGGGGCGTCGACCGAAGACTCGCGCCACAAGCTGGAATATGATCTTTATTATGCCAAAAATTATACGCCCTTTCTCGATCTACTGATCATCTTGCAGACCATAAGGGTTGTACTCTGGCCAGAAGGAGCGCGCTGATATGGCATCGCTTCTCGATTATATCAGCATATTCGGACATGGCATCGCCGCCGCCCTTTTTGGCGCGCTGGCGATCTGGCAATTCCAGCGCAAGGTTGACCGCAATAACAAGCAGATCTGGCTGATCATTGCGATTGCGCTGACCAGCTTCTGGGCGCTTTCGATCGCGGTCGAGGGATATTTGTCGCCGATTTCCCGATTTGCAGAAACCCTGCGCAATTTTGGCTGGCTGGGGTTCATGTTCATTTTGCTGCGAGCGGGGGAAGGGCGCGATGAACCGAAGACGGTCAATAGCATCTATGCCGCACTGACCTTTGTGCTGGTCGGCCAGATGCTGGTGGACTCGCTTATTCCTGCATTTTCAGGCAGTCCGCGTCTGGAAGGCGTGACCCTATATACGTCTCTGGTGTTGAGAATGATCTTCGCTGTCGGGGCGCTGGTGCTGGTGCACAATCTCTATTCGATTTCGGCGCCGGAAACGCGTTGGGGCATCCGGCTGCCAATGGCCTCGCTGGCCGCGATCTGGACCTTTGATCTCAATCTGTACACAATCACCTATCTGACCCAGAGCACGCCGCTGGAACTGCACGCGATGCGCGGACCGATGATGGCGGTGATTGCGCCGATCCTGGCCCTGGCGTCCTTGCGCAATACCGAATGGAACCTGAAACTTTCGCGCAGCGTCGCTTTCCGCTCGCTTTCACTGGTCGCCATCGGCAGCTATCTGCTGATGATGGTTGTGATCGCGACGGCGCTGCAAATCATCGGCGGCGACTATGCCCGCCTCGCCCAGATCAGCTTCCTTTTCGGAGCGACCATTGGCGCCTTGCTATTGCTCCCGTCTGGCCGTTTTCGCGCCTGGCTGAAGGTCAAGCTGGCCAAGAATTTCTTCCAGCATCGTTATGATTACCGGTCAGAGTGGATCCGCTTTACCGATACCATCGGCCGTCCCGGTGCGGATAGCGCGCCGTTCCACGAAAGGGTGATCAAGGCGATTGCCGATATAACCGAATCGCCAGCCGGCATATTGCTCGTGCCTGACGAGTCCGGTCAGTTGGTGCTGCAATCGCGATGGAACTGGTCGTCGATCGAAGTTCCCGCGCGCGCGTGCACTGGGAAGACGATACCCTTTTTCGAACGAACCAGTCATATCGTCGAATTTGATACGCTGCGCGCCGGTCAGGATAGCAAGTGCGATGCCGCCGCTATCCCCGACTGGATGAGCGAGGATGAGCTTGCATGGGTAGCGGTTCCGCTGGTGCATTTCGATCGGCTTGCCGGTCTGATGCTGCTGGCGCGACCGCGGATCGACCGCAAACTGGATTGGGAAGATCTGGATATGCTCCGCGTCGTAGGGCGTCAGGTGGCCAGCTATCTGTCTGAATCGCGCAGTCAGGAATCGCTTTCCGAGGCGCAAAGATTTGATGAATTCAACCGCCGGATGGCGTTCATCATGCATGACATTAAAAATCTCGTCAGCCAGCTCAGCCTGCTGGCGCGCAACGCCAAGCGCCATGCCGATAATCCGGAGTTCCAGGCGGATATGATCGAGACCTTGCAGGATTCAGCCGGAAAAATGAATGGCCTGCTGGAACGGTTGTCGCAGCATAACAAGAGCAATCCGGAAGAGCCGAAGTCGGTCAAAGTGGGCGATCTGATTCGTTCGATCATCGAGAAGAAACGGCTATTGCACGATCTGGAAAGCAGTCATGTCGATGATCTGACGATTTTCGCAGATCCAGCGCGGGTTGAACAGATATTGGGTCATTTGATCCAGAATGCGATCGACGCCAGCGCGAATGATCAGCCGATAACGATCAACGCGCGGCGACGGGACCTCAGCGTGGCAATTGAAGTTTGCGATCAGGGCACGGGCATGTCCGCCGAATTTGTCCGCAATCAGCTTTTCAAGCCATTCTCGTCCAGCAAACAGGGCGGGTTTGGAATTGGTGCCTATGAAGCCCGCGAACTGGCCCGAGCGATGAACGGGCGCCTGGAAGTGGAGAGTAGCGAAGGCGTGGGCAGTCGCTTCACGTTGCTGCTGCCGCTTGCCAAACATTTACCGAAAGAAATTTCAGCAGACGAAAGGGCCGCATGATGCCGGATAAAGAGCAACCGAAAAAAGAGAAGCTGCTGATCGTCGAAGACGATCCGGGTCTGCAGAAACAGCTCAAATGGGCTTATGACGATTTCGAGGTCATCATTGCCGGTGACCGTGAGACCGCGATCGAAAAATTGCGTTCGGAAGAGCCTGATGTGGTGACGCTTGATCTCGGCCTGCCACCGGATCCTGATGGCACCACCGAAGGCTTTGCAACCATGGAAGCGATCTTGAGCCTGAAGCCAGATACCAAGGTTATCGTTGCTTCCGGCCATGGCGAAAAAGCCAGTGCCTTGCGGGCGATATCCGGCGGTGCATGGGATTTCTACCAGAAGCCGGTCGACATTGATGAACTGGGCCTGATTGTCCGCCGCGCCTTTCATGTGCGCAACCTGGAACAGGAAAATGCCAGCCTCGCGGCCAGGAATAATGGCGAGGGATATATATTGGGCAATATTATCACCGGTGCGCCCGAAATGCTGAAAGTCGCGCAAATGGTCGAACGTGTGGCCAACACCAATGCTTCGGTAATGCTGTTGGGCGCCAGCGGCACCGGCAAGGAATTGCTCGCCAAGGGTCTGCATGATTCGAGTGATCGTCGAGACAAGGCCTTTGTCGCCATCAACTGCGCGGCTATCCCAGAAAATCTGCTGGAATCGGAATTGTTCGGGCATGAAAAAGGTGCGTTTACCGGTGCGATCAAGACGACCGAGGGAAAGATCGAACAGGCCGATGGCGGTACGCTGTTTCTGGATGAGGTTGGCGATATCCCGCTACCGCTGCAGGTAAAAATCCTGCGGTTTCTCCAGGAGCGGGTGATCGAGCGGATCGGCGGGCGCAAGGCGATTGCCGTCGACACGCGGATCGTCTGTGCCACGCACCAGAATCTCGAGAAGATGATCAAGGAAAATATGTTCCGCGAAGATCTCTATTATCGGCTTGCAGAAATCGTGATAAAAATCCCGGCCTTGTCCGGACGTTCGGGCGATGCCAGTCTGCTGGCGCGCCATTTCCAGAAGAAATTCGCGGCCGAAATCAATCCGGCGGTAAAAGGTCTGGCACCCGACGCCCTGGCGGCGCTCGAAGCCTGGCACTGGCCGGGCAATGTCCGCGAACTGGAAAACCGGATCAAGCGCGCGGTGATCATGGCCGATGGCAAGATGATCAGCGCCAATGATCTCGATCTCGAAGTCGATGAAGATGCGGCAACCGATCTGCTGAACCTGAAGGCGGCGCGCGAGGCGGCGGACCGCTCGGCGATCCTGCGCGCGATTTCCCAGACAAGCGGCAATATTTCCAATGCAGCCAAATTGCTCGGGATCAGCCGCCCGACGCTTTATGATTTGCTCAAACAATATAAGTTGCAGCAAGCCAGCTGAATCATGGTGACTGATTTTTTCCAGAAACTGCGCTTTGGCAGCAAGCCGTTGATTTTGGCCGCTGCATTGACTGTGGCCATGGTCGGTGTCCCGACTGCCATCTATGGTGCCAGTGAAGGCAATGAGGAAGCGCGGGAATCATTCGCCAAGGCCGAGCAGTTTCGCGCCAAACGCGATATCAGGTCGGCGCGGATCGAATTGATGAACGCGATCAAGGCCGATCCGGAATGGATTGATGCGCGGGTGGCGCAAGCCGAGATCTTGCTGGGTCTCAGGGACGGTGTCGGCGCCGAGGCAGAACTGGACTGGGCGGTGCAGCTGGGGATCGACCCGGCCGCGGTCCGGCATCTCTACGGCCACGCCTATTCCTTGCAGGGCGAGGCGCAAAAGGCGCGCGATCAGCTGCTGACCAACGATATTCCACCGAAGAATCAGGGCTATGCCGCGCGGATCATGGGCAAGGTTGCCCTGCAAATGGGCGATGAGCAGCTGGCTGGTGCCGCCTATAACCGGGCGATGGAACTGGACGGGCAAAACCCTGACCTGTGGGTCGATATTGCCCGCTTCCGGTCACGTTCCGGAGACCAGGCCGGAGCGACAAATGCGGTCGACGAGGCCGTTAAGCTGGACCCTGCCAATATCCGCGCGCTGCAATATCGCGGCGAGTTGCTGCGCTTCCAGTTCGGACTGGGTGCCGCTTTGCCCTGGTTCGAGCGGGCGCTGGAGCTCGACCCCAATGATGTGCCGCTGCTGACCGAATATGCGGCGACGCTGGGCGATATGGGCCGGATGACCGATATGCTGGTCGTTGCGCGCAAGATTATCGCACTGGACGGAAAAAATCCGCGCGCCTTTTTCATGCAGGCGGTTCTCGCTGCCCGGGCCGGCAAATATGACTTGGCCCGACGGCTGATGCAGCAAACTGGCAGCGTGATCGACGATGTGCCGGCGGTGTTGCTGGTGCAGGGCATCATCGAACATGCCGAAGGCAATCATAACGCCGCCGTCGACAAGTTCCAGCGCCTCGTCTCGATCCAGCCGAACAACCGGCAGGCGCAAAACTTGCTGGCGCGGTCGCTTTATCTAGCGGGCAGTGCGGCTGATGCGGTGGACGTGCTCAAGCCGCAGGTCAATCGCAGCGGTGCCGATCCTTACGCCTTGTGGCTGGCGGGCCGGGCGCTGGAATCGATCGACGAGCGCGGTCAGGCTGCCGCGATCATGAATCGCGCCGCCATTCATGATTTTGGCCGGGAAAGCGCGTTCATCGCGGCAGCCCCGCTGAGCGTGCTGCGCGCCGAGGCGCAACGCAATCCGAATGATGCACGAGTGGTCGTACCCTATATTCGCGCTCTATATACTGCGGGTGATTATGATGCCGCCTTCGCCGAAGCCAAGCGGCTGCAACAGGGCAATCGCGGCGCGAGCGCGGCGCATATACTGGTTGCCGATGTTGCCGCGACCATGGGCAATTATGACGAGGCACTCGATGCACTGGAACAGGCCCGCAGCATCCGCTTTTCAGAACCGGTGATGCTGCGCCTGGTCGAGGTGTTGCGCGCCAAGGGAGAGATGCAGCAAGCGGGCGAGGATCTCGCGCAATATCTCAATTATAATCCGAGCAATATCGCGGGGCTTCGCTGGATGGCCTATGCGCATCTCGAAACCGAAAGCTGGGCAGTCGCAGCCCATATTCTGGAAAATCTGCGCAAGCGCATTGGCAATAATGATGCCTTGATCATGGCTGGTCTGACCCAGGCTTATACCGGTCTGGGGCAGACCGAAAAGGCCATTGCTGCTGGCCGGGTCGCCTATCGCGTACAGCCGTCAAGTCCGGTGGTAACACATCTCTACGGTCTGGCTTTGCTGGCGGACAATGCTCGCATAAAGGACGCCATCAGTCTGCTCAAGAAAGCGGTGGCTATCGTACCGGACAATCCGGTTTACCGGAAAAGTCTGCGGCGTGCCTATGCGGCGCAGCGAGCCGACAGGGACAAAGTTAAAAGCTGAAGGCCGTTCAGGCGTCGCTTTTTACGAGATCATCGATCGACAAATCCAGCCGCTTCATCTGGCGCTCGACCGGTGGCCAGATATTCTTGATGAAATCTTCTCTCTGGGCGAGGCGCAGACGGTTTTTGGCGCCAGCCGCGACGAACATGCCGACGCCGCGTTTCACGGTGACCAATCCGTCTTCCTGAAAACCCTGATAAGCTTTGGCGACGGTCAGCGGATTGGCGCCCTGTTCGGCGGCAAAGACTCGGACGGACGGCAGCATATCGCCCTCGCTATATTCACCATCCAATATGGATTCGGAAATAATGTCACGCAATTTCAGATAGACGGGCTTGCTTTGATTGTTCATGCTGCTGCACTGCCATAATACAGCGAGGCGGGCAAGGCGTAAGTTCAGCTTTTACCAGCGTCGGTTAGGGCCAGAGCGAACTATTCGCTCGCCACCGGTGTCCAGACCGACAATATATCGTCGAGTTCGGGCCGGGGGCGTTCGGTCAGTTCGGCGTTGGATGTGCCGATATAGATGAATCCCGCGATCCTTTCCGGGGCAGAGCCGAACAAATCCCGCACATCGTCGTTGAAAGCGGGCCATCCGCTGATCCAGCCGCCGACAAAGCCCATGGCATGGGTTGCATGAAGAATGTTCATGGCGAATGCGCCGCAACTGAGTTGTTGTTCCCAGAGCGGAATTTTCGTCGATTCGACAGGCGAGGACAGCAGCACGAGCAGGGCAGGGGCTTCGTGCGCCATGGTTTCCAACCCCTCCAGTTCCAATCGACCGGCGTCGGGCTTTTCCTTTAGATAGGCGTCGGTGAAACCGCGGGCGAGGCAGTCGCGCTGGTCGTTAGCCACAGAGACGATCCGCCATGGCGCGAGCTTGCCATGATCCGGTGTGCGCATGGCAATGCTGACGATTTCCTTTATTTGCTGATCGCTCGGCCCCGGCGCGACCATGTTGCGCGGCCGGCCCGATCTGCGGGAGGACAAATAGCTCGAAAGGCTGCTCAAGTCGTTAAATTTTGTTTCGTTCATGTCCGTCACTTTGGAACAGACGCACCCGATTACAAGGTCAATATGCGATAAACCGGTCTCGCTTGAAACAATATGCTTCACTTGCGCATTTTTATCATTAGTGTGCGGGGCAACCGGGCCGGATTATACGGCCCAAACCTATTGTCGGGGAGTTCATACATGGCGGGTGCGTATCTGGAATCGGGCGATGCAAGGGGAACATTCCTCGGTCATCCCAAAGGTCTTTTTGTTCTGTTTTTTGCAGAAATGTGGGAACGCTTTTCCTATTATGGCATGCGCGCGCTGCTTATTTTCTATCTCGTACAACACTGGATGTTTTCCGATAGCGAAGCGGGTGTAATCTACGGTGCTTATACCGCCTTGGTTTACATCACACCGGTAATCGGCGGATATCTGGCTGACCGATATCTCGGACAGCGCAAAGCGGTTGCTTTTGGCGCTTTGCTTCTCACCTTCGGACATTTTCTCATGGCGTTCGAAGGAGATGGTGCGGGACAGGCTGATCCGGCCATCAACATCTTCTGGCTGGCGCTTGCCTTCATCATCGTCGGCTCGGGCTTCTTGAAAGCCAATATCTCGGTCATCGTCGGGCAACTCTACACGCGTACCGATATTCGCCGCGATCCCGCTTATACGATCTTCTACATGGGTATCAATCTGGGCGCCGCGCTAGGTGCGATTATCGCAGGCTGGCTGGGCCAGACCTACGGTTGGTCCTACGGCTTCGGAGTCGCCGGCATCGGCATGCTGCTCGGCCTGGTAGTGTTTATCTGGGGGAAGCCGCTTCTTGTCGGTCGCGGTGAAGCTAATGATCCCGCACGCCTCGAAAGCAAAGTTGGCGGCATAAAATTTGAATGGCTGCTCTACATTCTCAGCTTCGCTACGGTCGGCCTGGTCTGGATATTGATCCAATATCAGGCACTGGTCGGTTCCTTGTTGGGAATAGCCGGAGCGATACTGGTTATTTATGTGCTTTACACCGCGGTGGCGAAACTGGCTCCCGAGGATCGTGACCGGATTTTTGCCGCGATGTTCCTGATTTTCGGTTCGATCCTGTTCTGGGCCTTGTTCGAGCAGGCCGGTTCTTCGCTGAACCTGTTTACCGATCGCAGCGTTGACCGGAATATTCTCGGTATCGAAGTTCCGGCATCTGTATTCCAATCGATCAATGCGATTTATATCGTCCTGCTGGCACCGGTGTTCGCCCTTCTCTGGACGTTGCTTGCGCGCAAGGGGCTGGAACCTTCTGCACCTGCCAAATTTGGCTTGGGTCTAATTCAGCTTGGCGCAGGCTTCCTCGTTCTGGTCGCCGGCGCACTGGCAGCCGGAACCGGAAATCTCACGCCGGTCCTGTTCATCTTCCTCATCTATTTGCTGCACACGACCGGTGAGCTTTGCCTGTCTCCCGTTGGTTTGAGCGCGATGAACCGCTTGGCTCCATCCCATATGGCGAGCCTGATCATGGGGACATGGTTCTTTGCATCGGCCACCGGTAACTTCGCCGCCGGATTGATCGCCTCCGCCGTCGGTGCGGAGGGTGCCGGACCCGAACGGGTTCTGGAGGTCTATTCCACTGTGGGCTGGGTTGCTGTCGGTGTCGGTGTTGCCGTGATTGTCATCTCGCCGTTGATCAAGAAGCTGATGCATCTCGATACATTGGGCGACGACAATGTCGGTGACGATCTGGAAGGTCAGTCGGAATTTGGCGACCCGCAATCTGCCGGCACCCATCCTACGACAAAACCATAAGACTAAGGGGCTTTCTATGAAATATCGGGCTTTGCTGGCGCTGGTTGCTGGCGGATCGCTGTTGGCTGGTTGCACGGCTAACGCAGCAGATACAAAATCGGCTAGCGCGGCGACGCCCGACAAATCGATCAAGCCCGTCAAAGTCGCATTCCCGTCGACCTACAGCGCTTATCCCTCGGCTCCCACCGCTATCACCGGCGTGACCATATATGACGGTGAGGGCGGTCGGATCGACAATGGCACGGTGTTCATGGCGGGCGGGAAAATCTCGTCTATCGGCGGGCCCGAAACGGCAATTCCCGTGGATGCAACGATATTGGATGGCTCAGGCAAATATGTCACGCCAGGCATCATTGATGTTCATAGCCATCTTGGCGACTATCCGACGCCCAGCGTGTCAGCCCATGATGACGGCAATGAAGCCACGTCTCCGGTGACGCCGGAAGTATGGGCCGAGCATAGTGTCTGGCCGCAAGATCCCGGCTTCTCCCGGGCTATGGCCAATGGCGGCATCACCGCGCTGCAAATTCTTCCCGGTTCGGCCAATCTGTTTGGTGGCCGATCGGTAACGCTGAAAAATGTCCCCGCGCGGACCGTGCAGGCGATGAAATTTCCCGGCGCGCCTTATGGTATGAAAATGGCTTGCGGTGAAAACCCCAAGCGGGTGTACGGCAGCCGCAACCGCATGCCATCGACCCGCATGGGCAATCTGGCGCTGAACCGGCAAACATGGATCGACGCGCAGGATTATCGCGACAAGCGCAACGCCGGCAAGACCCAGAAGCGCGACCTCGGCAAGGAAACGCTGGCCGGTGTGCTCGACGGCGATATTCTTGTGCACAACCATTGTTACCGGGCCGACGAGCTTGCCCAGATCATCGATATGTCGAAGGAGTTCGGCTATAAGGTGACGGCATTTCATCATGCCGTCGAGGCCTATAAGATTGCCGATATTCTGGCTGATGAGGAAATCTGTTCCGCCGTCTGGGCCGACTGGTGGGGTTTCAAGATGGAAGCCTATGACGCGATTCCGGAAAATGCGGCGCTGCTGCAAAAAGCCGGGGCTTGCGTGATCGTGCATAGCGATGACGAAAACCAGATCCAGCGACTCAATCAGGAAGCCGCCAAGGCGCTCGCCGATGGCCGGGCCATGGGTATAGACATCAGCGACGCGCAGGCGATCCGCTGGATCACGCTCAATCCGGCGAAGGCGATGGGCATTGACGAAATGACCGGTAGCCTGAAACCCGGCAAGATGGCCGATCTGGTTCTCTGGAACGGCAACCCGCTCAGCGTTTACGCGCGGCCTGAAAAGGTCTGGATCGACGGGGCGCTGATGTTCGACAGTGGTGATGCCAAACATCGCCCGGTCAGTGATTTTGAACTCGGCCAGCCCGGTGAAGGAGACGTGAAATGAAGCGTTTTACCCTATTGCTCGCCTCCGCTGCGGCCCTGATCTCGGCCCCGCTTTCTGCGCAGACCACCGCGATAACCGGCGGCAAAGTCGTGATCGGTGATGGCAGCGCGCCGATTGAAGGGGGCACGGTGTTGATCCGCAACGACCGCGTTGTCGCTGCCGGTGCCAATGTCACTATTCCTGCCGATGCGCGTCGCATTGACGCGACCGGGAAATGGGTGACGCCAGGGATATTTGCCGGGTTTAGCCGCGTCGGTCTGGTCGAGGTTGGTGCGGTCACCCAAACCAACGACATGAACG
The DNA here is from genome assembly GCA_036963725.1 of Parasphingorhabdus sp. Taxonomy (GTDB): domain Bacteria; phylum Pseudomonadota; class Alphaproteobacteria; order Sphingomonadales; family Sphingomonadaceae; genus Parasphingorhabdus. The sequence goes on from JBALUX010000026.1 coordinate 16,921, forward strand.
CCAGCAAGTCGCCGTTCTCGGCCGCGCTTGATGTTCAATATGCGATCAATCCCTTTGCCTCGGCCGTTGCGGTCAACCGCGCCGCAGGCGTGACGCGCGCCGTCGTTTCGCCTAGCACCGCTAGCTCGATCTTTGGCGGATTTGGCGCTATCGTCGATCTCGGACAGGACGAGGATCCGATCACCAGAGCGCGGGCATTCCAATTTGTCGAACTGGGCGAAACCGGCCACCGCCGGGCAGGGGGCAGCCGTTCTGCCTCTCATATCTATTTCCGCGCCCTGCTGGACGAAGCGCGCACCTATGCGCGCAATCCGGCGGCGTTTGACAGCGATCTGCTGAAGGCATCCGATGCAAAGGCCCTGCTGCCCGTAATCAACGGCAGCACCAAGCTGCTGGTCCATGTCGAAAGCGCCAATGACATTCTGAAAGTGCTCGACCTGCGCAAGGATTTTCCTTCGCTCAAGATGGTGCTGGTCGGTGTCAATGAGGGCTGGCGGGTCGCCGAGCATATTGCCGCAGCGGGCGTGCCGGTACTGGCGTCAGCGCTCAGCGATTTGCCCTATGGCTTCGAGGATCTAGCTTCAACCCAGTCCAATATCGGGCGTATGAAGGATGCCGGCGTCAAGGTTGCCATTGGCATGATCAACGACCGCGATGCGCACCAACTGCGCTATTCGGTGCAATATGCCGGCAATCTCGTTGCGCTCAACAAGGTGCCGCGCGCTACCGGGTTGAGCTGGGATGAGGCTTTTGCCGCGATCAGTTCCGTACCTGCGGAGATCATGGACATGGGCGGACAACTGGGGTCGCTCAAGGCAGGCCGTCAGGCCGATGTCGTGATCTGGACGGGTGATCCGCTGGAGCTATCGACCAAAGTGGAGAAGGTGATTATCGACGGTGTCGACCAGTCACTGAGCAACCGCCAGATGCGTCTACGGGACCGTTATAGCAATCCCGCTCCAGGCGACTTGCCAAAGGCCTATGACCACTAGAATCTAGAGCCGCACCATCGACATCATCGTCTCGCCATAGCGGGGGCCGGCAGTGCCACCGACAGGCGCGGCGGTTTCGAGTTCGTCGAGATCTGCTTCGGTGAGTTTTATCTCGACGGCCGCCATGCTGTCTTCCAGTGTCGCCCGTCTTTTCGAGCCGGGGATCGGTACGATGAAGTCGCCCTGTGCCAGCAGCCAGGCAAGGGCAATCTGCGCGGGCGAGCAATGGTGCCTTGTGGCGACATCTTTGACCACATCGACCAGTTTCATGTTCAGCGCGAAATTTTCTTCCGAATAGCGCGGATCATTGCGGCGATAATCATCTTCCGGCAGATCATCACGACTGCTGATCTGGCCGGTCAGAAAACCCCGGCCGAGCGGGCTATAGGGTACAAAGCCGATGCCAAGGTCCTGGCAGACCGGCAGGATATCTTCCTCTACACCGCGTTCCCACAGGGAATATTCCGACTGCAAGGCAGCGATCGGATGCGTCGCATGCGCTTTTTTCAGCGTAGCGGCTCCGGCTTCCGACAGACCGAGATAGCGGACCTTGCCCTCCGTCACCAGCTCACCCATTGCGCCAACCGTATCCTCGATCGGCACATTGGGATCGACGCGGTGCTGGTAGAAGAGATCGATTGTATCGACGCCGAGCCGTTTCAGCGATCCCTCACAGGCCCGCCGTACATTGGCTGGACTGGAATCCACGCCGCGCACCTGACCATCGTTGATGGAAAAACCGAACTTGGTAGCTATGATCAGCCGGTCGCGCCGGCCGCTGATCGCCTGACCGAGCAATTCTTCGTTGATATAGGGGCCATAGACTTCGGCGGTATCGAAAAAGGTGACACCCAGTTCGATCGCGCGGTCAATGGTCGCCAGGCTCTCGGCCCTGCTGGCCATGCCGTACATGCCCTTGCCAATTCCCGCCATCGGCATGCAGCCGAGGCCAAGCGCGGAGACTTCCAGTTCCGGTCCGAGTTTGCGATATTTCATGTCAAATCTCCTTCGCTTCTGGCGATTGTCGCGGTCACGCTCATGTCGGCGCTGACATTGGCGACGGTCCGCATGATATCGGGAAAGGTCTCGATCGCCAAAAGCAGAACGAGCGGTTCGATGGGAATGCCCATGGCGAGGCAAATCGGCGCAATGGACGTGATGAAGCTGATCGATCCGGGCAGGCTTACCGCTCCCATGGTGGTAATGGCTGCTACGGCCACGCCGATGGTGAGAATGCCGATGGACAATTCGATGCCCATGAAATGGGCAATATAAATGGCAACGGCGAGGTTCATGCAGGGACCGGTGGCGCGGAACAGCGCGACCGAAATCGGCAGGACGACATCGGCTGAGCGATCACCAACCCCCATGGCTTTGACGCCGTTGATCATCGCCGGCAGCGAAGCAAGCGAGCTTTGCGTGGATATCGCTACCGCTTGCGCCCTTGCCGATGCCTTGAAAAAGGTTATCGGGCCGCGCTTTGCACCGACATAGGTCAGGACGTAGCTGAATATCCATACCACCGCGCCAATGCTGCTGACGATCAGAACATAATGCACCAGTGCTCCGAACGCCGCCAACCCTGCGTTCGCGCCGACACCGACGGCCAGAGCAAAAACGCCGAGCGGAGCCAGCGCCAATACCCATTGAATCAGGATCAGCAGCGCGTCGGCCAGCGCATTGAAAAACTGGTCGAGCATCATTCTTTGCGTGTCGGGCAGGCGGGTGATCGCGAAGGCGAAGGCCAGAGCGAAAATCATCAGCGGGAGGACCGCATCTTCTGCCGCCGCCGCGATGGCATTGGTCGGGATCAGGGCGCGGAGAAATTCGCTGAACGGCGGAACATCACCCGGTGGTGCGGCGCTGCCCAGAGCAGAACGCAGTGCTGCCGCGGCGTCGCCGTTGAGCGGGAAGAGCTCGAGCAAGGCGGGCGTCACCAGAGCCGCCATTGCCGACGAACACCAGAGAATGAATATCATGAACAATATCGCGCGGGCGGTCATCCGTCCGGCACGCGCCATTGATGCAGCTTTGCCGATGCCGACGATCAGCAGGGTGAAGACAAGCGGGATCACCGTCATCCGCAAGGCGTTGAGCCACATATTGCCGACGACATCGGCCGTTTCGACCAAAAGCTCGCTTTTGGGACCGACAAACAGCCCGATCAATATGCCGAGAATCAGGGCAACCAGTATGATCAGCGCTTTTTTCAATGGTCTGCCCCTTTGTCTTCCCCGAGCAGTCCATCAACCATGACGGGCCGGTGCTGGCAAGAGGTGATTATGTGTAATTTTTGCTATCGCTTTCATTCCCTCTTGGTCTCCAGCCGGTCCATCGGCTAGAGACAGGCACAATGGGCGCGACCATCGTGGGATAAAAGTGGATATGACAAAGAAGTTTTTCGGTACTGACGGGATACGCGGCCTGACCAACAAACATCCGATGACGGCAGAGATCGCCATGAAAGTCGGCCAGGCTGCCGGTCGCCATTTTCAGCGCGGCGATCATCGTCACCGGGTTGTCATTGGCAAGGACACCAGATTGTCCGGCTATATGATGGAAAATGCTCTGGTCGCCGGTTTTACCAGCGTCGGCATGGATGTCGTGCAGGTCGGACCGTTGCCGACCCCTGCTGTGGCCCTGCTGACCCGTTCCATGCGCGCTGATCTGGGCGTGATGATATCCGCCAGTCACAATGCCTATTACGACAATGGCATCAAATTGTTCGGGCCGGACGGGTTCAAATTGTCTGACGAAGACGAATTCAGGATCGAAGCCTATCTCGAGGAAGATGCCAAGCTGGCAATGCCGGCAGATATTGGCCGGGCCAGGCGCTATGAAGATGCGCGTGGCCGCTATATTCACGCGGTCAAAATGTCCCTGCCGGAGCATATCCGGCTCGACGGGCTGAAGATTGTCTGTGATTGCGCCAACGGCGCTGCCTATCAGGTTGCCCCTTCGGCATTCTGGGAACTGGGCGCCGACGTAATTCCTTTAGGAATCAATCCCAACGGTCTGAACATTAACGACAAATGCGGTTCCACGGATGTCGCGATATTGCAGGAAACGGTAGTTTCCTCAGGCGCCCATATCGGCATCGCGCTGGACGGCGACGCCGACCGCCTGATCGTGGTCGATGAAAAGGGTCAGGTGGTTGATGGCGATCAGCTGATGGCGCTGATCGGGTCCAGCTGGAGCCGCAACGGTCTGCTGCGCGGTGGTGGCATCGTTGCAACGGTGATGTCCAACCTCGGGCTCGAAAGATTTCTGAACGATCAGGATCTTGATCTTGTGCGGGCGAAAGTCGGTGATCGGCACGTTCTGGAAGAGATGAAAAAGGGCGGTTATAATGTCGGCGGCGAGCAATCCGGGCATATGATCCTGCTCGACCATGGCACCACCGGCGACGGCACTGTTGCTGCCTTGCAGGTGCTCGGCGAACTGGTCGAGAGCGGCAAGCCGGCAAGCGAATTGCTGCATCTTTTCGATCCTGTCCCGCAATTGCTCAAAAATGTTCGCTATAGCAGCGGCGAACCGCTGGAGAGCGAAAAGGTCAAGGCGGTGATCGCGGAAGCGGAGAAGGAACTGGAAGGCTGCGGTCGGCTTGTAATCCGCAAATCGGGAACCGAACCGCTGATCCGGGTGATGGCGGAAGGCGATGACGAGGCTCAGGTTCATGCAGTGGTCGACCGGATTTGTGCGGTGGTCGAGGAGGTTGCAGGCTGATGCTGGCAATGCATCCGACCCGCTCACTCGAATCACGGGCCAAATATCCGGCTTCGACCGAACGGAAATATAAATAATGCTCGGCTTTCTCGACACTATGGATGCTCGAACCATCGTGGTCATCGGCCTGATTCTGCCGGTCCTGTTGACGCTGTTGCTGTTCTTCTTCGCGCGCGGCTTTTTCCGCCGCTTCTGGATAGCGATCCTCCTGATAGTTGCGGTCATTGAATGGTTCCTGATCGTACAGGTCGGGCCGCTGTTCCTGTGACCGGCAAATGCCCGCGGATATTGTCTATTGCCGGTTCGGATAGCGGCGGCGGGGCCGGCATCCAGGCGGATATCAAGACCATCACCATGCTCGGCGGCCACGCGATGACGGCGATCACCGCGATCACCGCGCAGAACACGCTTGGCGTTCAAGCCGTTCATCAGGTGCCGACCGAAATAATCTTGCAGCAGATTGAATCCGTGGTCAGCGATATTGGCGTTGATGCGGTCAAGATCGGTATGATCGGCAGCGCCGAAGCGGCCCGGGCGGTCGCGGATTATCTGGGCAAACTGGGCATCGCCATCGTCTTTGACCCGGTGATGATCGCCACCAGCGGCAGCGCACTGGCCGATCGCGATACGATCGCGGCCTTCGACAAGCTGATGGACGTGGCGTCGGTGGTTACGCCCAATTTGCCGGAACTGGCGGCTCTGGGCGGCAAGGACGAGATATTGGGCCATGGATGCCATCTGGTGATCAAGGGCGGGCACGGAGAGGGATCCGTGGTCATCGACGAACTATATGCTCCCACTGGTCTGGTCAGACGGATCGAAGGCAAAAAATTTGACACGAGCGAAACCCACGGCACGGGTTGCACTTTTGCCAGCGCGCTGGCTGTCGGACTGGGTAGCGGACTGGATTTGAACGCGTCCTTCGAGCAGGCGATATCCTTCACCCGCATCGCGATACTGGAAGCACCGGGACTTGGCGAAGGCAGCGGTCCGCTCGGGCATCAATTTGTTACCGACTTTCAGGACGGTGATCGATGATCGCTGGCGTGGACGAGGTGGGCAGGGGACCTCTTGCTGGTCCGGTCGTGGCTGCGGCGGTGATATTGCCCGATGTTCATGCCATCATCGGACTGGACGACAGCAAGAAGCTGACGGCGAAAAAGCGCGCGCGGTTTGAACTGGAAATCATCGAATGTGCGCGCTTTTCGATAGCGCAATGTTCCGAAGCCGAGATCGATGAGATCAACATATTGCAGGCGACCATGCTGGCGATGACGCGCGCGGTTGAGGGGCTGGATGGCGTGCCCGATCACGTGCTCGTCGATGGCAATCGCTTGCCGAAATGGAGCTATTCAGCCGAAGCGGTGATTGGCGGGGATGCGCTCCATCCCTGTATTTCCGCGGCGTCCATTCTCGCCAAGGAATTTCGCGACCGGCTGATGATCGCCGCCGCCGAACAATATCCGCAATATGGATGGGAACGGAATAAGGGCTATGGCACCGCCGAACATCTGGCGGCGCTCAGGCAATATGGACCGACGCCGTTACACCGCAGAAGCTTTGCTCCGGTGTCCCAGATGGCATTGCTCTAGACTTCGACCTTTGCCGGTTTCGGGGCGATCTTGCGTTCCGCCAGCACCCATTCGCCGCTTTCGCTTTTGATATATTTCGGTTGGCGGGTGACATTCCAGACCAGACCCATTTTCTCGAGCAGCAGCAGGACATAGCCGGCGATGTCGATTTCCCACCAGGCCATGCCCTGAAAGCTGGCGCGCGGATGTTTGTGATGGTTGTTGTGCCAGCCTTCGCCAAAGGTCAGCAACGAGAAAATGAAGCTGTTTCGGGCGGTCCCGACACCCTTGGTGTGGCGCTGTGATCCGACAACATGGGCGTAGCTGGAGATGCCCAGAGTGATCTGCAGCACCACAAAGGTCCGGAAATATCCGCCGATCAGGATCGTGCCGATAACATGATCCCAGCCGCCAAAGACGAGACCCCAGACACCGGGAAAGATGATCAGCGAGAAGACCAGCCAGAACCAGCGGGTCTTGTGTAGCCAAAGCACGATATCATTGTCGGCAAGGCCCTTGCCGTAAATGCTCATGTCGGTGACGCAATCATCCATGAACCAGCCGAAATGCGAATGGAACATGCCTTTCAATTTGCTGGTCGGCTTGCCCTTCCCGTCAAGCCAGGGGCTGTGGACGTCGCCGACTTCGTCGCTATGGGCATGGTGCCGCCGGTGATCGGCGGCCCAGCGCAACACCGACGACTGGATCGACATTTGCGCCATCGCCCCGAGAATATATTGCATGGGGACGGACGTATCGAAGGACTTGTGCGAATAATAGCGGTGAAAGCCCAACACGATGCCGAGCATCAATATAATATACCCGGCGATGAAGGCCGACCATTCGACCCATCCGGTATCATAGGTGAACATCCACCAGACCGCCGCAATCGAGCCGAAAATCTTGGAGCCGAAAACGATCGCATATTCCTTGCGCTTCTCGCGTCCCGCTTCGCCGCCGACGATGACGCCGGGATGCGGACGAGGCTCATCGCTCTCTTGGGCGATGCCATATTCATGCTGATGTTTGTCGCGAAAATTACGTGCCATCTGTTTACCGACCCCGGACTGTTACGCTTTCGAGCTTTACTGCTGATTAAGCATATAGCCGGAACGCGGCTTTTTGTGAACCAAATTTGATTTTGCACGATTTCCCGATTTTGAACAAATAAACTTCGCGAACGAGTCTTTTGCGCCACACCACTAGGGATTGAGTCTGGCGAGTCAGCTCTGACTCCATATCTGGTGACGGACTCGTTTCGTTCTCACCGCCAGGTTTCTGTTAACCATAAAGATACGCCTTTAACCTATGTTAACGGCCTTGACCGCCGGCTGTTTCGGACTCACCGTTGGCGCTGTTGAAAAAAGGAATAGAGTTTCATGGGGATTATCGAGCGCATTCAGGCGCCCAAAACACGCACCGCGCCAAGCGCTGGAACACGCACCGCAAAGAAAGCTGTCGAGCTGCCATTGGGGCAGATCCTGAAGATGGACTGCATCACCGCAATGGCATCGCTTCCTGATGCATCGGTCGATATGGTCTTCGCCGATCCGCCTTATAACCTGCAACTGGGCGGTGATCTCTACCGTCCGGAAGGCGGACAGGTGGATGCCGTGGATGATGCCTGGGACCATTTTGACAGCTTTGCCGCCTATGATGCCTTCACCAAGGCCTGGCTCGCGGAAGCGCGCCGCATTCTCAAGCCCGACGGTTCTCTCTGGGTGATCGGCAGCTATCATAATATATTCCGGGTCGGCGCTTCGCTGCAAGATCTCGGATACTGGATCCTCAACGACATCATTTGGCGCAAGGCCAATCCGATGCCCAATTTTAAGGGAACCCGCTTTACCAATGCGCACGAGACATTGATCTGGGCTTCGAAATCGGAAAAATCGAAATATACGTTCAACTATCGCGCGATGAAAAATCTCAATGATGAACTGCAGATGCGCAGCGACTGGGTGATGCCGATCTGCGGCGGACAGGAGCGGCTGAAACGCAACGGTACCAAGGCGCACCCGACCCAGAAGCCGGAAGCGCTGTTGTACCGGATCATGCTGGCGACGACCAATCCCGGCGATGTTGTTCTTGACCCTTTCTTCGGTACCGGCACAACCGGCGCGGTGGCAAAGCGACTGGGCCGTGAATGGATCGGTTGCGAGAAAGAGGACAGCTATTGCGAAGTCGCGGAGCAGCGTATCGCTGAAGCTTTGCCGCTCGACGAAAGCTCGCTCAAGACGATGCAATCGCCAAAATCCAAACCGCGCGTTGCATTCGGAACGCTGGTTGAAACCGGCTATCTGAAGCCCGGCGACGAACTGTGCAGCAAGAACCGAAAGTTCAAAGTCAAGGTCCGGGCCGATGGTTCGGTGATCTGGGACGGCGAGGAAGGCTCGATCCACAAGATCGGCGCGACCGTGCAGGATGCACCCAGTTGCAATGGCTGGACCTACTGGTATTACAAGGACGGCAAGGATCTGAAGCCGATCGACAATTTGCGGCAGACCTATTTGCTGGCCACCGAACCCTGATATGGGCGGTGCGATGGAAGATTTGGAGGCATGTGGACCGGATGCCAGGCTGTATCTGAAGCCTGTTGGATTTGTCGACAGTCCGCAATGGCATGAGGATAAAAACCGACAATTAAACAATAGTTTAATCTGGTTTTCTCAGATAGAATATCTGATAGTCGAGGCGGGGAAACCGAACCTGAGGGGACTGGTCAATATCACCCAATGGCCGGAATGGTCGAAAGCCCTTCCGGAGCCATTGGCGATACGGGCGGCCACTCTATTTGCCAATCTGACCCGTCAGCATGACGCTTTGAAATGTGGTGATCGGACCCTCCGGTTCGATCAGCCGC
>JBALUX010000027.1:0-25070 GCA_036963725.1 Parasphingorhabdus sp.
GGCATGGTTCGCAGCAAAGCTATTCATATCGCGCTTGGCGTCCGCGCTGATGGCCGCAAAGAGGTTCTCGGCCTGTGGATTGAACAAAATGAAGGTGCCAAATTCTGGTTGCGCGTTATGAACGAGCTTAAAAACCGGGGCACCGAGGATATCATGCTGGCAGTCGTTGATGGTCTCAAGGGCTTTCCCGATGCGATAACGGCGGTGTTCCCTGAAGCCGTCGTCCAGACATGCATCGTCCATTTGCTACGCAACAGCATGGATTTTGTGTCGTGGAAAGACCGCAAGCCACTGGCAACGGCCCTCAAGGCCATTTATCGCGCCGTCGATGCCAAGGCTGCCGAAGACGCGCTGATTGCCTTCGAAGCCAGCGAATGGGGCCTGCGCTATGTCGCCATTGCCCAGAGCTGGCGGCGAGCATGGAATGAGGTGGTCCCATTTTTCGCCTTTCCCGAAGCGGTGCGCAAAATTATTTATACCACGAATGCTATCGAGGCCCTGAACTCAAAGCTCAGGCGGGCGATCAGGGCCAGAGGTCATTTCCCCAATGACGAGGCGGCAACAAAATTGCTCTATCTGGTTTTGAACCGATCGGAAAAAGAGTGGAAGATCCCACCTCGTGAGTGGACCATGGCAAAACCACAGTTCGCAGTTATCTTCGGCGAACGCTTCATCAAAGTCATGACGGCATAATGTTCAACCGCCCCACCACACAGGAAATTACTGACACTCCCGCGAGCGGCGGCCGTTCATAGGGAATCACGTCCGCACAAAATCGAGCGGCTCCTTGCGGCTCACTGCCGATCGCTGGCCATGACACATGATCGTGACGTGTTGTAGTTTCCGTTAGAGAATCGACTTTCTGCCAAACAGCGCCACAATGTTCGGCCACATATCAGGACACCGACCCTCTCGTGATGTTGGCGCTATCCGATAATTTCTTCACGCCGGGCGACGGACCGATCACTGGCCTCTTTGACGATCATTGGCAGACGATTTGCTGCAAGGAATGTGACCTTCCTACGCTTGCTAATGTCGAAGGTATCGACAAGGGTTCGAACTTTCGCTCGGTCCCGATTATAGTGGATGTGTTGAATCGTCTATCCGCCGGACTTCAAAGCAATTCCTTAAGCTGGCGCGAGGTGTCGGCAAGGTCTTTACGTGCAGCTACCAATCCTGTCTCGACAAGCCTTCTACCCTGCACATAGTCCTTCATGGAATTAACGCAATCGAGCGCCACGACTTTTCCATTCTTCAGATATACAATGGAAAAGGATCGATTGGATGGATCACCACGTGTCACGGAGTCATCGTATCCCGCACTCAGTCCTACCGTCTGAATTTTCAAGTCATACTGATCGGACCAGAACCAAGGTGTTGCGTGATATGGTTCAAAGTTGCCGCAAATGACACTCGCGACGACGCTCGCCATGTCGTTGGCATTCTGGACACTTTCGAGCCGAATGCGCTGGCCGTTCGCAAACGGATTTATGTGTGCAGCACAATCCCCGATTGCATACACACCGGGTAGTGTAGTTTGGCAGTATTCGTCGACTACGACACCGTTCGTGGTTTCCGCGCCTGCCTTGGCCAATGCATCAATACATGGTTCGATCCCGATGCCGACGAGAACGATATCAGTCTGAATCACCTCGCCTGTTTCGAGCACAACGCCAGTCAGAAGTCCCCCGTCTCCCTCGATGCAGCGGACGCCCGATTTGAGGTGCATTTTCACTTCTCTCCTCACGTGCTCATTTTTAATAAAGCGGGAAACTTCGGGACCGGTGACTCTGGAAAGCACACGATTTAAAGCTTCTACTAAGACGACTTCATGGCCAAGTTTTCGAAACGCTGCTGCCGCTTCCAGGCCAATGTAGCCACCTCCTATTATCGTACACCGCTCTGTTCCTGCTTTCATGTCATCGATCAAAGCATCCACATCCTCCTTGGAGCGCACCGTGTGTACGCCTCGTAGGTCCGATCCATCGCAGATAAGGCGCTTGGCATCTCCACCCGCTGACCAAACAAGCTGCTCGTATGCGTATTCCTGACCGTTGCCACAGGAAATTGTTTTGGCCAGAGGATCGAGTGAAGAAACATTGCTCCCGCCTAGCAGATGTATATCCTTATCCTGCCAGAATTTCTTGGGTCGAATGAGTATCCTTTCGAAGGTTTTCTCTCCGAAGAGATACTCCTTGGAAAGAGGTGGTCTTTCGTAGGGGAGGGCACGACTGCGGTCGAGCAACCCGATGCTTCCGCGGAAACCCTGCTTACGCAGCCCAATGGCAGTCTGAGCACCGCCATGTCCGCAGCCGACGATCAGAACATCGTATTTCTTCATCTGTTAACCCTCCTCCTACAGAATAATCACGACTCTACTGCGGCAAGAATGCATTGAGTGTTCAGTCGGTTCGCGAAAGTCGTCGGCCCATGCCATACAAGAGCCGTGTCTGAAGAAGCTACCCCGATCCTTAATAACGCTCTTCAGGATCGGTACCCAAAGGCAACGATACAGCATGCGAATTGCGAGCTATGCAAATCAAAGGAACGTGTTAATATTCTTTGCTTGCAAAACGGTCTGCTGCAGGATCACTTTGCGACGGGCCAGTTTCAGCGAGCCGTCCGTATCCCGCCTGATCAGATCGACGCGTCTGGCCTTCAGCTCCATCTCGTCATCCTCCGCGTGGTGGCGATTGTTGATGACTAGTGAATGAACGGTCCATTCGGTGGAGGTATCGGTCGGTTCGACCTCGATATTGCTCACAAGATGAAAGTGCCGGGTCGGCGGGTCTTCAGCCCATGCGGAGGGCTGCTTGGCGCGGGCTACGCGAATCTTGAGATATTCGAGATCGTCATCGAAAAAGGCCATCCTTGTGGGACTGAACTTGGCGTCGTCATTCCGGTAGCGTGTTTGCACCCCTGGAATCCAATAGTGGATGTCGTCTGCCAGCAATTCCAGCCATTCATGCAAATACTCGCCGTCGAGTAGGCGGGCTTCGCGATAGAGAAATTGCTGAATTTCGATAATTAGATCGACGGAAACTGCACGATGTTCGCGGGTTTCGATTTTTTCGGCGTGGTTCACGGTCACCTCAAACTGGTAATTAGCGGACTGGTACGTCGGCCCAGGTTTCTGCATTCATTAGATCGGCCCAGCGTTGGTAGAACGCCCGCTGGTTCGCTTCGTTGATCTGGCTCTGATGGACATTGCCCTTCAGTTCCTCGTGTTCGATACGCGAATCGAGGCCCATTCCAGCATGGAGTTTCTGTCGCCGCGTGACGACACCTGCATTGACAGCGGTGCAATTTTCGAAATTCTCACCGTCGTCCATCTCGAAGACCCCTGCTGGAGAGAAAGTCAGCATCACGCCGCGGCGATATTCTTTCTTTAGTTCCTCCGGGGCATTGGCGTTCAGAAATACCCAGGTATGAAGCTCCGTTTCTCTCGGACCTTTTGGATTCCACGTGCGGAAGGTGTTGTGCCCGGCCAGGAAGGACAGGTTCGGAAAAACATTGGCCGAACTGAGCGAGGCGACCATCCTGCTGCGGACCTTCCCCAGCCGTTCGGCAAACTTCGCCTCGTGTTCACGCAGATATTCGAGGATTTGCGGCGAATTGAGTGTGGCCGCGTTGCCGATGAAATCCAGGCCGAACTCCCACCCGTGGCCATTGGCGTTGGCGTGATATGAACGATCGGGCCGCATCGTCGGCTGTTTGCCGAACATGGCGATGAGAGCCGAACTGTGCGTCCATGGAGCGTGGTAGGAATCACCTACGAAGTTTTCTGCTGGGAACTTCCAGTTGCACTTGAGGCGGGACTTGATGTTGCCGTCGATAAATTCGATGCCGCCTTCGTCATTGTCGAGAATGACATCGAGATACCAGCGAAAGTCGCCCAGATATTCCTCTAGCGAGGGTGCGTCCGGATCGAAGCAGGCAAAATGCATGCCCTTGTAGCTCTCCACCCGCGCCTGGTGGAGGCCGAGCCGAGACTTATCGAAATTGGACTTACCATCGTAGGACTTTGGTCGGCTGACGCTCTTCAGACTGCCGTCGAGGCCGTATGACCAGCCGTGGAAATTACATGTGAAACGGCGGGCCTTGCCAACTTCGGCAAAACACACGCGGTTGCCGCGGTGGGAACAGGAATTGAGGAAAGTGTGAATCTTGCCGTCTTCGCCGCGCGAAACGATGACCGCATCCTCCCCTATCGTAGTGGTAAGGAAATCCCCGACCTCTGGCAGTTGCGAATCGTGCGCAACGAAAATCCAGCAGCGTGCGAAAACTCGCTCGAGCTCGAGCGAGTAGATCGCATCGTCCCAGAATATCCGGCGATCAATGTAACCTTCTTCCGCATCAACCCAGTCGTTGACCTTGGAGGCGAGTTCCGCTTTATCGTCCGTTTTTGTGGATAGGTTTGTCACCCCATTCTCCTATTGAAATTGGTTTTCCTGCCGCCATCAGGCCGGTAGGATTTCGGCAAAGCCTAGGCCAGTGACACCGCCCGACCAGGCTTCGTAAATAAACACTTCCCCCCGGCCAGCCGGAAGGGCTCCCATCACCGCTAGATAATGGCGGATTTCCATGCCCCCATTGCCCCCGTCGCGCATGATCTCTTCGTCGGTCATCGAAAGCAGCGTGGACGGGTCGCCGGACACGATGGCATCGAGGACCTTCTTGTCGAACTCGGGGTTGATTCGGCCCATTTCTCCTGTGCCGACCCAGTGGCTGATCCCACCGCTACCGATCAGCACAACGCGTTCGTCACCCGGCATGCCTCCAACCGCATCGCGCACCATCTGCCCGAACTCATACGCCCGCTGAAGGCGAACATATGGCTCGACGCCGCTGGCCATGTAAACGGGAACGGTCTGAACCGATCCGTCGGTCGGAAGGGCAAGTTGGGCCGGAACGCCGATAGCATGATCCACGCCCAGATCGCGCGCGACGGATACGTCGAACCCATTGTTATGGGCGTGATTGACAAGGTAGTTGGCGAAGTCCGGATCGCTCGCAATCGGTGCATTAGCTACGCCTGGCAGCCGATCAATCGGACCATGCAGCTCGCCGGTAGCAATGAGGAATTGCGGCAGGCAACGCGGGCCGAACAGAATGTAATGGTCGGCGCCGAAAATTATCGCCTTGGTCGCGCCCGATGCGCGAACCTTCTCGCATATCCGGGAATAGGCCGCGAGAAGGTGATCGCGCTCCTTCCTCTGCGGATTTACGAACAGCAAGGGGTCATGCGGCATTATATAGCCGCCAACGATATTCGCCATTTAACAACTCTCTCCTGTGTGTCGAAAACTCGGCGACGTGATGTCGCGCAAACTACAAACTATCCTTACCACCGCTCGACGCTTCCAACCGTGATGCAAGCTTGGGAACCCGGGCAAGATATTCGGGCATTGATTGCGGCCCGCGGACGCTGGTCCAAAAGCCCATCAAGAGCATCGGATTGATTCCGTATTCGAACAGGTTTTCTACCTGCATAGAAATAACCATCTCGCGTTCGGTCTCGCTGAGTGCATATTTGCCCGCGACTTCTCCGGCATCTTCGCGAAATGCTTCCTTCCGGTTACGTGAAGTACTCACGTCATAAAACAATTGTTCGACAGCCCCGTAGCTCATCCCATTCGCTTTCTTTTTGCATTGCGACGACGGGGATAATCCCCAGTGTCTTTTTAGGCATTGGCAGGAATGAGTCAATACCCTTGCGTATGGTTTGGCAATTTAGAGCCGCCGACTTACCTATTTTTTGCGCTTTCCTGCGGCTATGGCGCTACCAAGACAGCACAACTTTGCCGACTGTCTCTCGCGACCGTAGCGCCTTCATCGCCGCGACCACTTCACCCATTGGATAGACATCTCGAATCAGCGGGCGAATCCCACCTGCGGCACAAAGCTCGACCAGTTCTTGCTGGATCGCGCGGATTTCGTCGGGATCGCGGTCAAAGCTCCAGTAGACGCCGTGCACGCTGGCTGATTTTACCAGCATGTAATTCGCCTTCAGCGCTGGTATCTCGCCGCTCGCGAAGCCGCATATGAGCAGTTTTCCCTGCCAGGCGAGCAGCCGCAAACTCTGTTCCGAAGTTGCGCCGCCGACCGGGTCAACCACGATGTCGACGCCATTTGGAGACAATGATTTGACCTCTTTGTACCAATCCGGCTTGCGATAATCGATAACATGGTCCGCGCCATTGTCGATTGCGAAACGGCGCTTTTCCTCCGACCCAGCCGTGGCAATGATGCGGGCTCCGGCGGACCGGGCAAGCTGGGTCGCTGCGACCCCGAGACCGCCACTCGCAGCGTGGATCAGGACCGTCTGGCCCGCAGTCAGATTGCCTTTCTGAAACAAGGCGACATGCGCCGTGGTGTAGGAAACCGGAAGCGCAGCGGCGGCCCGAGCATCGATGTCTCCGATCGCCATCAATCGGTCTGATGCAACCGCGCAATATTCCGCGAAGGCACCGCTGCGAACCTGACAAGCAACCCTGTCTCCAGGCTGAAACCGCGAGCCTGCGCTGGTCTCCACGACTGTTCCGGCAAGCTCGTTACCGGGGATAAACGGCGGCTCGATACGGTCCTGATAGCTGCCCGCGATAGCAATTTCGTCAGCAAAATTGAGCGCTGCGGCCTCCACCTTCACCAGGGTATCAACCGGATTCGGACCGCCTTGTTCCAACGAGGGAACGGGAATCCGATCGAACACCAAATCCTCCGGCTTGCCATATTCCTTCACGACCCAAGCCAGCATCTTCTTCAAATCAATTACCCCTTACAAAATATCCATTCGCATAAGTATGGAAATGACTGTTATCAGACAAGCCCAATCGGGAAAAGGTGGAATTTAATCATGTCAGCCAGCAATGACGCATCGGCCATGTCTCGCGCTGGCGGGGTAGTCGCTTTCTTACGGCGAGGTCGTCGAACTTGCGTCAAGCATCGAGGCCGTACTCGCTCGAATGGGTATCGAGCCGGGGGAACGCAAAGATTATATGGGTCTGCCCCATACCGTGTTCACGCTCAGCTGTTTCGCGATATGCCATATCGGCGCGGTCTATGTCGGGCTCAATCCGTTATACAGCGCTGATCGGCTAGCCGGGCAATGTGTCGATAGGGGTCTGAAAGCCATCGTGACCTTCGATGAGCCCGGGCCGCTCGCCAAGTCTCTCCAGATACGCGAACGCATCAGCCGTCCCGTGCCTCTGCTGGTCGGTTCCTTTACACAGGGTCCGCGCGAGGCAATCGCGCTGCAAGAACCTGAGATGGCATCGTTCCTGCAGACCATACCCGACCTACTGACGGCCGGTGGATCAGTGGATCGGACCACGTTCGACCCCGTCGCACAGCCCGCCGTGCTCCAATTCACGGGCGGTACCACAGGCACGCCCAAGGCCGCGGTCCTCACCAATTACACTCTGCTGGTCAATTCGGCCCAAATGGTAAGCTGGTATTCCCAGCTCGAACCCGGCAGGGAAGTGATGCTTTCGGCAGCCCCGGCGACCCACGCGGGCGGGATCGAGCCGGTCCAGAATTTCAACATGCAACCGGCTGGACAACTGGTCTCACTACCGCACTTCGATCTGATGAACGTCCTGGAACTGGTCGAAGAACGACAGATCACCATCCTTCTGCTGGCCCCTACCATGGCCATCGCCCTGCTGAAGGCGCCCGGTGAGCGGCCGATCGACTGGTCGGGCATGAAATGCGTCCAGTGCGGCGCGCGACCGGTTCCAGCAGAACTGAAGGAGATTATCCTGGAGGCCACTGACCACTGGATAACGACCCTATACGGCATGAGCGAAACCGCTCGGGCGGTCGACTATTTCACCGCCCGAGCGCGCGCATGCGCAATGCACCGATGTTCCCCTGCCCTTCACCGAAGTGGAAATCCGCAAGACCGACGAACCCGGTCAGCGGGCGGAGGCTGGCGAAGTTGGCGAAATCTGCCTGCGCGGCCCGCAGGTAATGAAGGAATACTGGCGCAATCCTGAAGCGAGCGAGTAGGCATTCGTCGACGGTTTCTTCCGCAGCGGCGATCTCGGTTCGATGAGCGAAAACGGGCTTGTCACCATTAACGACAAACTGAAGGACATGATCATCGCTGGCGGCTACAATATCTACCCTGCCGACGTGGAGCGCGCGATGCTGGGCCATCCCGCTGTTCGGCAGGCGGCGGTCATCGGCGTGCCCGATGATTACCGGGATGAGACTGCAAAGGTGATCGTTAGTCTGCGACAAGCTGAGCAGCTTGATCTCAAGCAGTTCAAGGAGCTTCTCTCCGGGCGGCTTTCGCCGATGGAAATTCCCACGATCCTGTCGATCGTAAACGAAACTCCGCGCGATGAAAATATGAAGATTTCGCGGCAGCGCCTGCGCTAGCGCGAAGGCCTCGCCCCGCGCGGAACAGGGCGAAGTGACCGAGCGGCGGAATTGCGCTGCCACCCGGCCCCTTTCATCACCGAACCAAGGCTAGACCAAGTCGCGTTCCTTGGCCATCGACAGCGCCGTGTCCTCGATCATGTCTTCCTGTCCGCCGATCATCTTCTTGCGAGCCAATTCAATTAGGATGTCGCGCGCGGATAGGCCGTATTTCCGCTCTGCTTCCTTGGCCTGATACAAGAAGGTCGAATATACTCCCGCAAAGCCGAGGGTGATAGAATCCCGGTCTGCACGGGGCGGCTGCGGCATAATCGGCAGCACCCGGTCTTCGGCCACGTCCATGAGTTTGAACAGGTCGACGCCAGTCTCGATACCCATCCGTTCGCTGACTGCGGCCATTAGTTCCAGCGGCGTATTGCCCGCCCCGGCACCCAGCCCGGCCGCCGAACCGTCGATACGATCCGCGCCCGCCGCCACGGCCGCCAGCGAATTTGCCACACCCATGCCGAGATTGTGATGGGCATGAAAACCGATCTCTGTCGCATCCTCCAAGGCTGTGCGCAGCCCGCCGATGCGGGCCGTCACGTCATCGGGCAGCATGTAGCCGGCCGAATCCACGCAATAGATCGTCGTCGCCCCGTATCCTTCCATCAACAATGCCTGTTCGACCAGATGATCTGTCGAGGTCATATGGGCCATCATCAGGAAGCCGACCGTATCAAGACCGAGTTCGCGCCCCAGGCCGATATGCTGTTCGGTGACGTTGGACTCGGTGCAATGCGAGGCCACATGGACGCACCCTGCCCCGCAATCGGCGGCCATCCGCAATTCATCCAGCGTGCCGATGCCCGGGACGTGAAGGACCGAAATTGTCGCATTCTTCACGACCTCGGCCACTGCCGAAATATACTCGCGATCGGTATGCAGGCCGCGCCCGTAGTTTAGAGACGATCCCCCCAGCCCGTCACCATGGGTGACCTGGATCAGGGGCACTCCGGCATCGTCGAGTCCCGAAGCGATGTCGACCATCTGGTCCAGGGTGATCTGATGGCGCATCGAATGCATGCCATCGCGCAGGCACATGTCATGCAGCTTCAGTTTGCGGCCTCTGACCTGATCATCCAGCGTCATTATGCGTTCTCCTTCACGGGTTCTAGTTCAAGCTGGCCATCCAGAATGTCCTGAGCGAACATTTCGGCGGTGCGGACAGCGGCCGCGGTCATGATGTCGAGATTTCCGGCATATTTGGGAAGGAAATCGCCAAGTCCCTCTACCTCGAGGAAAATCGACACCTTGCGACCTTCAAAAGTCGGCCCGTTTTTCAACTGGTAGCCGGGCACGTATTGCTGTACCGCCGCGATCATCTCGTGGACGGAGGCGGTGATAGCTTCCTGGTCGGGTTCGTCGACGGTTTCGCAATAGACGGTATCGCGCATCATAAGCGGTGGTTCCGCCGGGTTCACGATCACGATCGCCTTGCCTTTCGCCGCCCCTCCAACCTCTGCTACCGCAGCCGAGGTCGTGCGGGTGAACTCGTCGATATTCTTGCGCGTGCCCATGCCAATCGACTTCGAAGCGACGGTGGCGATGATTTCGGCATACTCCACCTCCTGCACACCGCTGACCGCGGCGACCATCGGGATCGTGGCTTGCCCGGCGCAGGTGACCATGTTGACGTTCATGGTCTTGCGCCCCGCAAGGTCTTTCAGATTAATCGGCGGGACGCACAGCGGGCCGATGGCAGCGGGCGTCAGATCGATCATCAGGACACCAAGTTCATTGAGCTTGCGACTGTTGTCCGCATGAACATAGGCCGAGGTCGCATCGAACGCGATCTGAACCCCATCCTCAATCACATGGAGAACCAACCCGTCAACCCCTTCTGCGGTGGTCTTGAGCCCCAGTTCTTTCGCGCGGGCCAGACCTTCGGACCCGGGTTCGATGCCCACCATCCAGACCGGTTCGAGAACCTCGGAACGCAGCAGCTTGTATAGAAGATCGGTGCCGATATTTCCCGGCCCGATTATTGCACATTTGATTTTATCCATCTCTTCTTCTTTCAGTTGAATTGAGCTTGTTCGCGAGTGCTTGAACGCTTGCAGGCGGCCTCTACCCCGGCCGAGGGCAGCCTAGGTGAAGGTCAGGCGGCAGGTTCCGAGCCCGTCGCTAAGACTGAGCAGCAGCGTGTCGCCGACGGAGATTTCGATCATCGGGCCAAGCGCCCCGGAAAGGATAATTTCGCCTGCCTTGAACGGCATACCGAGACGACCCAGCGTATTGGCGAGCCATGCGACCGAGTTGAGCGGCGAACCCTGAACTGCGGCCCCAACGCCGCTCGCAACCTCGGTTCCGTTGCGGTCGATTTTCATGCTCACGCTGGCAAGATCAATATCGCGCGGATTGACCTGCTGCGTGCCGATTGCGAAAATCCCGCATGAAGCATTGTCGGCAACAGTATCCTGAATCCGGATGTCCCAGTCGCGAATGCGGCTGTCGACGATCTCGAAACAGGCGGTGACATATTCGGTCGCTTCAAGAACGTCTGCTGCCGTCACGCCGGGCCCTGTCAAGTCGTGCTTCAGGATAAAGGCGATCTCTCCCTCGGCCTTTGGCTGAATGAGAGACTTGCGCTCTACTGTGGCATCATCGGCAACCAACATGGCATCGGTCAACTGGCCGAAATCGGGTTCGAAAACCCCGATCATTTCCTGCACCGCCTTGGACGTGACCCCGATCTTCTTGCCGATGATTTCCTCACCTGTCTCCAGCCGCCGCGCAACCAAGCGTTCCTGAATGCGGTAAGCATCGACGATATCTATATCCGGATTCCGGTCCCGAAGATTGGGGATCGTCTCACCGGCGATCAGGGCATCGTAAAGCTCATCGCCCAGTGAAGTGATGATCGAAGGTTCAATTGTCATTGCCTAAAACTCTCCCAAACAGATACTAAATTGCGCAGCCGTGACTTATCGGCTCACCCCTTCCAGCCGGGATTTAGTGCGTCATCAGCCACAAATTGGATGAGTTCGCGAATCTCCCGTGTTCTGAAAGCGGTCGGATCAATCGTTCTTCAGAACATTGGGCCAACTCTCCGCATTCTACCAGCCTTGACAACCGAGCCTTTTGGTCTAGAGCCTCACCCTGTGAGAAAAATCATCGAGATGAATGAAGAGGCGGGTACATCGGTTGCCGAGCGATTGCTCGACTTGCTTGAGTGCCTTTCATCGTCACCTTTGACGGTAAGGGAAATATCCGAAACCTCCGGAATACCTCTTTCGACCGCTCACCGCTTGCTACGGCCACTCGTGGCGCGCAAATACGTGCTGCGGCACGGGCGGGGGCGCTACCTGCTAGGCATCGCCAGCTTGGAACTTGGAGCGCGCGCGGATCTCGATTCCATCATCACCAGCGCTACCCGTCCGATCATCGCGGACCTTGCCAAAACCTGCAGGCACACGGTGCATCTGGGTGTTTTTCGGGACAATCTGGTCCGCTACCTGGTCAAGGTCGATGCTGGATATTCGCGTACCCCCTCGCAGGAGATGACCGAACTCGAGGCCTATTGCACCGGGATCGGCAAGATGCTGCTTGCCCAGCTGGCTCAAGATCAGCTGGAGGAGTATCTGGCTCCGGACGATTTCGTCCCTCTGACGCAGAACACCATTTCGCAGGCCGATGCCTTGCGGAAGGAGATCGGCGACGTGCGCAGGCAAGGCTGGGCGATGGACCGGGGTGAGATATATTCCGAACTGCGCTGTCTCGCGGTGCCGATAGAGGATCGGACCGGGCGGCTGATGGCGGCAGTTTCGGTCACCGAGGTATGCACCGACGAAAATTTCGAAGAGGCGGAGGAGAGGCTGCTCACGCTCCTGCCGAGCATCGTCGAGGCGGCGGAGGCAATCTCCGTCCTGCTGCGGGCTTCGTAGGGCCGCCGCGCTGGAAAACGGGCTCTGGACCTGGCCAGTGCACCTATCCCATTCTCGAACTGAGCCCGCCGTCGCTGACCAGGATCGTTCCGTTGAGGTTCTTGCCGTCGCGTCGGGACGCAAGCAGCACGTAACACCCTGCATGATCATCTGCCGCGGCAGCTCTTCCCAGCGGCGATGCCTTCGCCACCATTTCAACGGTCCGTTCTTCGGAATCGAGCCGACGCGAAGAACTCTCCAGCGCGTCAAGACCCGACAAGCCGGTCACCGTCCCGCCCGGAGCGACTCCATTGACGCGCACTTGCGGCGCCCATTCATAAGCCAGCTGATAGACCACGCCCCGCAGCGCAAACTTGCTCGCGGTATAGAGCGTCCCGCCGCCGCCAGCCCTGAAACTGGCGTTCGAACAGGTCACTATCAGGGAGCCGCCCGATTCCCGCAGCGCCTCGATAGAGGATCGTGCGATCAATAAGGTCGAAAGTACATTGATGCGGAACAGTTCCTCGAACGCGGCCTCCACATCGGCCGTGCCCATCCGGTCTATTCGCTTGTACCAATCGTAAACACCTGCATTCGCGACCACGCAGTCCAGCTTGCCGAATTTTTGCAGCGCGAGCGCGACGCCGCGTCTGCAGATCTCGGCCTCAGTGCAATCGCCTGCCACGACCGCACACCGATCGCCTAAACGATCCGCCAGGTCGGCAAGCGCATCCGCATTGCGATCCAAGGCTACCACATTCGCCCCCTCTTCTACGAAGCGCAGGGCCACCGCTTCTCCGATGCCCGAAGCAGCCCCTGTGATCACCGCAGTCTGTCCCGATAGAATCTTCACCATTTCTCACCCTCTGATTTTTGGCCCATGCTCATTTTGACAAACCATACTCTTACGTATTGACATTTCTGCGAAGGTCTCGCAACACATATTTCATAAGAATTTAACAAATTGCTTGGTGTGGAGAGAGATATGTCCGGTAATGTGAGGCTCCCCGATATCGGGGCTTCGATAGACGTCGACGGTATCCAGACGAATTATCATGAATACGGTGAAGGCGATCCAGTGATCCTCCTTCACGGTTCGGGTCCGGGCGTCACGGCATGGCAGAATTGGCAAGGAATCCTGCCTCGCCTTGGCGAAACGCACAGGGTTCTGGCCCCTGATATCGTGGGATTCGGCTTCAGCCCTTTGCCCGAAGGCGAAAAACCGGGGATCAAGCTGTGGACCCGGCATCTGGCGGGCTTCATCAACGCCATGGGCCTCGATCGAGTGATACTAGTTGGCAACAGTTTCGGCGGCGCGCTGGCGCTTGGGATGATGGCTAATCACTCCGACAAGGTGCGCTCGCTCGTTCTCATGGGGACGCCAGCGGGCGAGTTCGAGCAAACCCAGGGTCTGGCGAACAGCCGGACCTTCGAACCCAGCATGGATGCCATGCGCGCAATGATGCAGGCCTTTCCCTACGATCCGTCGATCGTCACCGACGAGGCCGTCGCCGCGCGGCTGCGCGTCGCCGAGATCGCCAGCGGTAAAGAAACCATCCGCAAACTGCAGCCCGGCGAGGAACAGAATGCCAAGGGGTCGCGCATCGTGAAGGGCATCCCGCTGCAGCAGCTTGATGCGATCACCGTGCCGGTGCTGATCATTCACGGGCGGGAAGACAAGATGATCCCGCTGCAGGTCGCAGTACGAATGCACGAGCACCTCAAGCGTTCGGAAATGCACGTGTTTGGCCAGTGCGGCCATTGGGTGCAACTGGAACGCGAGGAACAGTTCCTTGAACAGGTCCGGGGTTTTCTCCGCAAGAACTGAACGCCTAGCAAACTCGCAAGCGCGTTTCAATCCGCCCTCAACTCAGCTTCCTCCTAAGATGGTACTTTATGCAGAAATCGAAAACCAGATCCGAGATACTTCGTCGCCTCAGTGAAGGCGATCCGGTTTTTACGCGGAAGGAATATTCCGATGTCGTAACCATGTTCTGGGACACCGTAGAGGCGTGCCCGGACCAGCTTGCCTTGGTCGAAGGCGACAGAAGCCTGTCTTACGCGCAGTTTGGTGCCGCGGTGGCTGGCCTTGCGGCGCGGATCAGTCAGATTGTCCCGCCTTCGGGGCGCGTCGCGATCTGCATTCCGAATTCGATCGAGGCCAATGTCGCCATCTACGCCGCGCTAAGCGCCGGCGCGGAAATTTCGACGGCCAACGCCGAATATACCCCGCGCGAACTGGGCGCCCTGTTCGAGATAGCGCCGCCCGGCCTGGTCCTGGCTGGTGAGCGTAACTCCAACGTTGCCGGAGAAGCCGCCGACAATGCCCATGCGCCGCTGATTACCGTGGGCGAAGGCGGCATTGCAATCGAGCAATTGCTCGACACCCAGCCCGCCCGGCCGGAGGTGGAAATCACAGGCGACAGTCCCTGCATCATCATGTTCACCGGCGGATCGACCGGCGCGCCGAAGGGCGTGCAGCGCAACCACCGATCGGAAATGAGCGTCATCAAGGCGATGCATACGGCATGGCCGACGCGCGTTCAGGAAGAGGTATGGCTCAATGTCGCCCCGATCAGCCATGTGTGGGGGACACACATGGGCTGCTTCAATCCGGTCTATGGCCACTCGGCCCTCATCATCGTGCCCCGCTTCCAGCCGGATCTAGTCGCGGGCCTGATGGAGGAACATCGGGTCAGCGTGTTCAGCGGCGGTCCGGCAGCGATCTATCAGGGCCTGCTTGCGGCCCCGGAAGCTGATCTTTCCGCCCTGTGGCTGTGCCCGGGAGGCGGTTCGGTCTTTTCCCGGCAAACCCTGTCGCGGTGGGAGGCCAAGACCGGCCTACCGATCCTTGAGGCGTTCGGCATGACCGAAGGCGGCCCACTCACCGCGCAGCCACTCGACGGCACGCATCAATACGGCACCACCGGGCTTCCCCTGCCAGGCATAGAAGTAGCCATCGCCGCGCTCGACGGCAGCGGCAAGCGGCTACCCGCAAACGAGAATGGCGAGATACTGATCCGGGGCGAACGGGTGATCGACCGCTACATGGGGCTACCTCCCGTGGCTGAAGACGGCTGGCTCCCCACCGGTGATATCGGTTTCACGACAGCGGACGGCTTTCTGGCGGTCGTTGACCGCAAAAAAGACATGCTGATCGTCGCCGGGTTCAATGTCTATCCGAGCGAAATCGAGGAAGTGCTTTCCCTGCTTCCCGAGGTTTCGGACGCTGCGGTGGTTTCCGTGGCGGACGATCGCAAGGGCGAGGTGCCTATCGCCTTCGTTGCCACCGGGCCGGACTCCGGCGTGACGGAAGAAGTCTTGCTGAGCCACTGCGCCGAACGTCTCACCAGTTACAAGATTCCTCAAGCCGTCGTCGTGCTTGACGAACTTCCGAAAACTCCTGCCCGCAAGCCGGACAAGAGACGACTGGGAGAGATGGCCAAGCAGTTCATGCAGAAACGAAATGCTTCGAAATAAGTTAGTTCCAAATAAAATAACGTAGAAACACACAGTCGAAATATTATTATACCTGGGAGGTAAAAATGAAGAAATCATTGTTAACAACGGCAGCCATACTGCCTTTCCTGCTCTGTCCGGCTGCGGCCAATGCCCAGAGTGCCACCTCGGATGAGGCCGACCAGGCGGGCGAGGCCCAGCCAACGGCGGATGCGCAAGCTGACCGCGCGGGCGGCATGATCATCGTCACCGCCACGCGCCGGGAAGAAAGCCTGCAGAAAGTCCCCGTGGCAGTGACCGCCGTGTCGACTGAGGTGCTGACGACCTCGGGCGTCGAACAGGTCCGGTCTCTCAACCAGATCGTGCCAGGGTTCAACGGCGGCCGCAACCAGAACGTAATGCAGCCCAGCATTCGCGGTGTCGGTTCGAGCGGCACTTCGGTCGGCGATGAATCAAACGTCGCCGTCTATGTGGACGGAGTTTACCAGGGCGATCCCTATTCGACACAGATCGACCTTGTCGAAATCTCCCGCGTCGAGGTTCTTCGTGGGCCGCAGGGCACGGTGTTCGGCCGCAACGCCACTGGTGGTCTGGTCAACGTCGTGACCCCGGATCCTCAGTTCACACCGCGCGCCCGTATCAAGGGAAGCTGGGGTCGCCTGCGCGAGGATGCGAACAATTTCGACATCCGTGCCTACGTTACCGGCGGCTTGACCGACACAATCGCTGCCGATCTCGCCGTTCTCTATCGCAATCAGGATGGATACGCGACGAACCTGCTCAATGGCGGCGCTGTCGGCGATACCGAAATTGCGTCGATCCGGTCCAAGCTGCTGTTCCAGCCGAGCGACCAGGCCGAGTTCATTCTGACGGTCGCATATGTCGATACGCACGAAGAAATTGCGGCCACTGCCCAGCCGTTCGAGGGGAACTCGCTGGGCGCGCAGTTCGCCGGCGCGATCATTCCCGACGAACCCTGGGAAATCTCCAATTTCGCCTTCGGAACGGCTGGCCTGTCTGACTTCACCCGACTGGACATCGCGCTGAAGGGACAGCTCGATCTGGGCGGGGTCATTCTGGAATCGACCAGCTCTTACATGCGTACGCGCGTGCACCAGATCGCCGATTCCGATGGCACCAATATTCTTCTCGGCGAAACGAACATGCGGGTCAAACCCGATACGTTCACACAGGAACTGCGGCTTATTTCGGACAATGGTAGTCCCCTCAGCTGGACTGCTGGCGCCTATTATTACCAGCTGGAGGGTGAGCAGCCGCTTATCCTGATCAATCGCCGGGACGTCGCTACCCCGGTCACGCCGATCACGATCGAGCCGGAAGTGGAGAATTCGTCAATCGCGGCCTTTGTCGAAGGCACCTATGATCTGACGCCGAGCCTCTCGGTAACGCTGGGCGGACGTTACACCACGGAGACGCGAAAGTTCTCGCAGCGTATCAACGGCAACCAGCTGTTCACGGATGCGGAGGAGGATTTCGACAAATTCACTTACCGCGTGGCCGTCCAGTACGAAGCTTCGCCTGATCTGAACATCTACGCCACCTATGGCACCGGGTTCAAAAGCGGCACCTTCAACACTTTCGGCACTTCGAACGTGGCGGTCGAGCCGGAAACGATCGAGGCGATCGAGTTTGGCATAAAATCCGATCCACTGCCGTGGCTGCGGGCGAACCTTGCGACCTTCTATTACACCTATGACAACTTGCAAGTGACCGCGCGGGCGGCCAATAATTCGTTCGTCCTGCAGAACGCGGCCAGCGCAGAGATCTATGGTGGAGAGCTTGAGCTTGCGGCAGAACCTATTGTCGGCTTGAATCTGCGTGCGGCCATCGCCTACACTCATGCCGAGTATGATGAATTTTTCAACGCGCAGGTATTCATTCCCCAAGCGGGCGGCGGAAACATGGTTTCATCCGCCGATGCCTCTGGCAATCAGCTGGTCCGCACCCCGGAGTTCACTCTGACACTGGGCGGACGTTACACATTCGATGCGTTCGATGGAGAAGCCTTCATCGGTGGCAACCTCTTCCATTCGAGTGCGGTATATTACGATTACCTCAACATCTTCAGCCAGGATTCTTATGAGCTTCTGTCGGCGGAGATCGGTTGGACTAGCCCGGATGACGATCTTACTTTCCGCATCTTCTCGAAGAATCTCTCCAACGCAGCGGTGGCCCAGCAAATCTCGCCTGGACCGCTCGCCGCCTACATCATCTACGAACGCCCGCGTGAAGTAGGCGCAAGCGTAGAACTCAGGTTCTGATCTAACGGTCGACGCAGGGCACGAGCATGAACATGCCCTGCGTCTCCATGCCTTTAGGGCCTCGTACTCTTGCGGGTAGCGAGGCCCCTAGATTTTTGGAGCTGACACTTCGCAGCAACAGACACGCGGTGCCCCCGAATAAGGCTCCGGCCGGGCTCGGCGAAGGTTCAACCCGCAGTCGAAGCAGTCGCTCCGGTGGTGCTGGTGGAATCCGTTTTGGGCGGTTCCCGCCCTACTGTTGCCGGAAGGAATACTGCGAGGAATGCCTTGGTATCTTCCGCATGGCACCGCGTCGCCTGGGAGCGTGACAGGATGTTCAGTCCGATGATTTGAGCCAGTGCCATTGTCGCCGTCTGGCGCGCCTGATGCTCGCTCTTGCCCAGTTCGATATAGGCATCGGCAATTAAGCTGATCCGGCCCTGATTGACGCGCCGAGTGGTTTCGGCAGCAATCTCGGAAACCCGCGCCCATTCTTGCAGCGCCCGTTCGACGGAGCCGCCCGGAACATCGTGCCGTCGGTTCAGGGCAAGGGTGTAAAAATATCGCAGACGATCCAATGGATCGTCGAAGTCGCGTTTGCCCGCAAGGCCAATGGCCTTGGTCGCTGAGTTATACCAATATGACAGCGTCTCGCAGAGAAGCGTTTCTCTGTCCTGGAAATGCCAATAAAAGCTTCCTTTAGTTACATTCAGCTCCTTGGCTAATGATTCTATCTGAATACCGGCGACACCAACTTCACCTATTTTACTGAGCGTGTGCTTTAACCAGATGTACTTTGACAGCCTGACCCGTTTTTTCGATCCGTTATTAGCTTCGGACATGGAATTCCCTAATTTTACGATCCAGTTCGAAAGTTTCGTTCTTCGGACCGCTTATCGCTTTAGTGGCGAAACGCGTTGACATTACATGTGCTGATGGCCGTATCTGCAGCATCAAGGCTGCTTTGACAATCCACCTAAGTATACGACGGCGGCGAGGATTGGGTCAAGGAACCTTCTGATAATCCGTCATTGATTATGCTGGCCGAACTTGTGGAACTCAGACTTCAAACGGATATGCGCATCGTGTCGCAGGAAATCAGCGAACTTCGACATATCGCGGTTACAGCCACGACGCAGGTGAAGATCAGCCGGGCTCTCAAGGGAACGTCGAGCCGCGGGTGAAATGGATATTCCATTCCCTTTCTGAATCTGCGCCGTTCATTAGCTGCCAGATGCTGAAACCGGTTAATCGACGCACCAATATCGGTACGCTCTGGTTCAAGCTCTCTCGTAAATTGGGACTGGGAATTCCTGCGACTCCCGAGACGGTAAACCGATTGCTACCAGCGGGTTTAGAGCCCGATCCGAAAGTAGTTGAGCAATACCAGGATGTTGTGATTCAGTCCGTCTTTACGAAGAGATGGAGTGAACGATGACATGGACTGGTATTGCCCGGCGTGAGCATAGCCGGGAAGGGTTACGATATCCAAGCGATATGACGGACCGGGAATGGCTACTGACAGCACCGTTTATCCCGTCCGCCAAGAGCGGGGGCCGCCCTCGCACGACCGATATGCGCGAAGTTGTGAATGCGTTGCTCTATATTGCGGCGAGCGGTTGTTCGTGGCGACTGTTGCCAAAATGCTTTGCGCCGGTGTCGACGATGCGGCGCTATTTCTACGCCTGGCGTGATACGGGTTTGTTTGATGCGATCAACATGGTGCTGGTTATGAACCTGCGCGAAATCGAGGGTCGCGAAGCCTCGCCCAGTGGCGGTGTCATCGACAGCCAGAGCGTCAAAACCACGGAAAGTGGCGGAGTTTGCGGCTATGACGCAGGCAAGAAGGTCAAAGGCCGCAAACGGCATATCGTTACTGACACCTGCGGCTATCTGATCTTCATCTTGGTCCATGCCGCCGATATTCAGGACCGCGACGGGGCCGTCGATGTCCTCAAAGCTATCCGCTATCGCTTCCTATGGCTGCGCCATGTGTTCGCCGATGGCGGCTATGCGGGGGACAAGCTCAGGCGCGCGCTCAAAGGCCATGGAAGCTGGACGCTGGAAATCATCAAACGCTCCGACACCGCCAAAGGCTTCGAACTCTTGCCGCGCCGCTGGGTCGTCGAGCGGACGTTCGCATGGCTGGGCCGATGCCGACGCCTCGCGAAAGACTGGGAACGGTCCAGCGCCTCATCAACAGCTTGGGCGTTGATCGCCCCCATCCGCATGCTCACAAGGCGAACCGCAAGATATTGCTACGATTGAAAAACTTTCGAATCGGGCTCTTAGTGTCTGACCCGAAACTAATGTGAGTGATATCAGCTGGTTATACTTGACGCGTGACCGGATCGTTGATTCATCAGTTGTGACTAAACGACTGAATGGAACAAACGATGTGGACCGATACCACCCGGGCGCACCATGCCCGCAAAGGGTTGGCTTTGCCAAGTGATTTGACGGATAATGAGTGGGCGGTACTGAAGCCGTGTTTTCCGCCTCCTTGTCATGTAGGCCGCCCTCGCAAATGGCCAATGCGGCGGATCATAGAAGCGCTGCTATATCTTCTGCGTGGCGGTTTGCCATGGCGGATGCTGCCATCCGGCTTTCCGCCAGCGACCACAGTGCAGCGTTGATTTTACCGGTGGAGGGATGATGGCACGTGGCAGCGCATCAACTATTATCTCTTGTAGGATGCGCGTATAGCACAGGGATGCGAGGCTTCACCAAGCGCCGGTGTGATCGATAGTCAAAGTGTCAAAACAACCGAAAGTGGCGGAATACGGGGATATGATGCGGGCAAGAAAGTGAAGGGCCGCAAACGCCATATCATTACCGATACAAACGGCTTTCTGGTTCATGCCGTCATACACGCTGCCGATTTACAAGACCGTGATGGAGCTCCATTGGTGCTCGCTGATATCCACTCCAGCTTCCCGTGGCTGCGTCATATCTTTGCCGATGGCGGTTATGCCGGAGAAAAACTCCGGCTGGCTTTGGCTAGAATCGGAGTATGGAGCATAGAAATTATCAAGCGATCCGATACCGCGAAAGGCTTCGTGCTCTTGCCCCGCCGCTGGGTCGTCGAACGAACTTTCGCATGGCTGAACCGAAACCGCCGCCTCGCCAAAGACTTCGAAAACACCATCGCATCCGCAACCGCATAGCTCTTCATGGCCTCCGTACAACTCCTAACCAGACGCGTCGCAAGACTATGATGTTAAATGGAATAATTATGAGTCAGACACTTAGACAAGGCAGTTTCGCTTGCGGCACTGTCAGTAATTTTGTGCGCGGGGCCATATAGATGGAAGAGAAAGGACCATCATCATGGCAATAGAGAAAGAGTTACTGAATCAGTTGTTGGCGGGACGAGACCCGCAAGAGTTATTTTCGAAGGACGGCTTGCTGGACGAGTTGAAGAAAACGCTTTCGGAGCGAATGCCGGGCGCTGAACTTGATAATCATCTGGACACCGAGTCGCGGGAAGGCAAGGCGAACCGGCGCAATGGCACGTCACAAAGATGGTGCTGATGGGCACATCGCGGCTGACATTGGACCTTCCACGCGACCGTGAGGGGCGTTTTGCCCCGAAGTTGATCGCCAAATATCAGCGACGCTTTCCAGATTTTAATGCCAAGATTATCTCGATGTATGCGCGCGGTATGACGGTGCGCGAGATACGCGGCCATCTGGAAGAGCTTTACAGTGTCGATGTTTCACCAGATCTCATATCGACTGTCCCCGACGCTGTATTGGAGACGGTTGCCGAATGGCAGGGTCGCCCTCTGGACGTGTGCTATCCGCTCGTCTTTTTCGATGCGATCCGCGTCAAAATCCGTGATGAGGGATTCGTTCGCAACAAGGCGGTGTACATCGCGCTGGACATTTTCCCTGACGGCACGAAAGAAATTCTCGGCATCTGGATCGAGCAAACGGAGGGAGCGAAGTTCTGGCTTGGGGTGATGAACGAACTTAAAAATCGCGGTGTTGCCGATATCCTGATCGCTGTGGTGGATGGCCTCAAGGGTTTTTCCGAAGCGACCAATGCCGTCTTCCCGAAAACGGTCGTACAAACCTGTATCGTGCATTTAATCAGAAACAGCATGAGTTTTGCAGCGTGGAAAGACCGCAAATCAAACGCGCACGCACTGTGCAGTGTCTATCGTACCGATAATGCCGAGGCCGGTCATGCGGCGCTTGAAGCCTTCGAGGAAGGTCCGTGGGCGCGAAAATATCCGGCCATTGCACTTAGCTGGCGACGCCATTGGGAGCACGTCACGCTACTGTGCTCGCACGCTTTTTCGCTTTCAGCACGCCAATACGCCGGATCATCTATACCTACGGAAGAGATGGACAAGACCGAACCTCGAAAACTGTGCTATGAATCGTGTGCGTGGGCGACTCCGTGGCGAAGAACGGAGCCCTGGCTGCAAGTTCCGTCAGGTCGCCTTTTCATAATCCTGCCGACCTGGAGCGTCCGCGTACCTTCTTCGGCCTGTTCTCCCACTGGGCGACAAATTGTTCATAGGCGCGTTCGGCCTGCCGGGCGATCTCCAATTCCTCGTTGCGCAGCGCCTTGACGTTGTAGGCGTAAGCCGGGCCAGGCTTGTTCCCCTTCGCCTGCGGTCTGCCAGCCTTGAGTTCCATGGCCCTGCGCTTGTTCGCGATGAGCGCGGGTCTCGCCCAGCAATAGTCGGCCTGCTTGGTGAGCAGGTGCCAGCACAGGACCGTCAGCTTGCGGGCGAGGGCGACCGCTGCGATCTGATGGCCGCGCTTTGCTCGGACTCTGACGAAGAAAGCGTGCAGCGGCCCCGGCGTCTTGGCGGCAGCCCAGGCTGCTTCAACCAGCATGGCACGCGCATGGCTTCGACCGACCTTGCTGATGCGCCCGTGGTGCGCCTGTCCCAGGCCGGACTGACGAACCCGAGGATTAAGCCCGAAATAGCTCACCAGCTTTTGCGGGCTGGAAAAGCGGCCGATGTCACCAATCGCAGCAATGATCCCCGCTGCTACTGTCAGGTTGATGCCCGTTATCGTTAGCAGACGGGCAACCGCAGGATCGTCGAGCGCGTCTGTCGCTATCTCCCTGTCGATGACCGCGAGATCTTCACCCAACCGGTCCAGTTCACGAACATGGAGCTCGATAGCCATGAGCTCGTCTTCGGGGATAGGCTGGCGTAATAGCCAGGCGCGCCCAACGCCGCTGAACAGATCGGCATGCGGGCAGCGAGGAATAAGATGCGCATGAAGGATCGCATGCGCCGTCGTTCCGTTCCCGCGTCCGGTGTCCAGATCTCGGGCAGATAGCCTGCCGCATGGCGGCTTGCCAGTGTGCCGGCATCGATCTTGTCCGTCTTTACATGAGCCTGGGCAATCGCCTTCACCTGGAGCGGATTAGCGATGATCACCCGCGCCACGAACGGAGAAAGAACCCGCGATACCGCCATGCAATTACCGGGAGCCTCGATGACCACTTCATCGGTCGGTCGCAGCCCTTTCCCGAACCCTTCCAGCGCCGTCCGGGTCATGTCGACCCGGTCCGCATGCTTCAATATCCCCGCTTGCCAAATCACCACCTCCCCGAAGGTCCGGTGAATATCCATACCAATTACGCGTCGCATAAGCGCCTCCTGTCAGCCAAAATGACGGGAGCGGCGGGCGACACGACAACTACGGATCCGCGCTCGCAGCGCAACCGGGTGAGTCGCAGAGGCGGCCAGCTACTAACTCGAGCTCGAAGCTCATGGTATACATCGGCCTGCCCGCACTTTCGTGCTCCCGGTGCCTCTGTCCCGGATGGTCGCACCATATACCGCGACGGCGAGTCGCGGTAGGAGCTTGGGCACCGCCATCCTCAAACAGCGAGAAAGGATCAAACGAAAAACCATCGAGCAAAGGCGCTTGCAATACCGCAAGATCGCCGCCTAATATCAACCAACCAGATGAAACCAAATACTCGCCTATTTTAAACCGCCACCAGTCTCAAATTATCTGACGACGGACAGCGGTCACTTCCCAGGTGACGACGCCGCTATGAAGCTGCTATACCTCGTCATCAATCAGGCTGAGGCTAATGGAAAAGACCACCGCGCGAATGGACAAAAGCAAAAACTCAGTTCGCCGTGATCTTCGGTGAAAGGTTCGTCATCTGATGACGAAAACCGGCCCCGCGCACAAAATTACTGATAGTGCCTCGCTTGCCGGAGAAATTGAATGTCAGAAGCACAAGGACGATCACCTCGATCCGACTTCATCATCCACTGCGCAGCTCCGTCCAAAGGTGATGATTATAGCAGCAATCTCATTATCGGCAAGTCGGCCTACGCGCCACTCTTACCGCAGTGCTATGCGAATAGACCGAACACACTGATTTACTTGACCACTGCGCGTCAACGCTTGAAAACTCATTCGTGTCACGTTTCTCTGACATCTCCGAGCAGGAGGAATGATATTTCGGACATCCGTCTACCATCCGTACTTCGCGCTTGCGCAATCAATTTAAAGCCAGTTCATCGTCGGGCTCATCATACCTCATGCGTGCAAAAAAGGAGCCGCTAGAGAACCCGAGAGCAATTCAGCAGACGGACCAGCAATATTTTCAGCACAAGCAGGCCGAACTAGAGCCCTAGGCTGGCTTCCCCGCTCGTGGTACAAGTGGCAATGAGGGGTCCACGAGTACATTCCTTTCGCATTCGCCTCCCTTGCTAATCAGTCGGCGGCCATGCGCGTAGCTCTTCACATCATTGACGCAGTCGAGAGCGATCACACGGTCTTCCTTCAGATATATAACTGAAAATGACCGCGTCTCGGGATCGCCCCTCAACACGACCTCGTCATAGTCGTTCAATATGTCCGTCGTCAGATAATTTGAGACCTATGGCGTTTTAAAACAGGCGAGTATTTGGTTCCATCTGTTGGTTGATATTATGCGGCAAGCTTGCGGTGCTGCAAGCGCCTTTGTTCGATGGTTTTTCGTTTGATCCTTTCTCTTTGTTTGATGATAGATTCTGCCCTGCCGAAGTAGGCATCGGCGGGTGTGACGTTTTTCAGGCTCTCG